>JAEWIJ010000081.1 GCA_023387235.1 Pseudomonadota bacterium | reverse complement strand
TCGTCTCGATCCTGTTCTCGGGCTTCCTCGCGCTTTCCCTGACGCCGGCACTCTGCGCGACTTTCCTCAAGCCTATCCCCAAGGGGCATCACGAGGAGAAGCGCGGCTTCTTCGGCTGGTTCAATCGTGGCTTCAGCAGGACATCGGACCGATACAGCGGCGCCGTCAGCAAAATCGTGCGGCGGCCAGGCCGGTTCATGGTGATCTACCTGGCGCTTCTGGTCGGCCTCGGATGGGCATACGTGCGCCTGCCGACGGCGTTCCTTCCGAACGAGGACCAGGGCTATCTGATCGTCGACATGCAGACGCCGCCAGAGGCGAGCGGAAACCGGACGCTCGAGGTGATCCGTCAGGTCGAGGATGCCTTCCTCGCCGAGAAGGGCGTGAGCCGCGTCTTCGCCATTTCGGGTTTCAGCTTCTCGGGTGCCGGGCAGAATGCGGCGCTCGCTTTCGTACCGCTCAAGGACTGGAGCGAGCGCGGACCCGAGGATTCGGCGGAAGCAATCGCCAATCGCGTCAACGGCAAGCTCATGCAGATCCGAGACGCACTCACATTCGCCCTGTCGCCACCGCCCATCCAGGGCCTCGGCACCACGAGCGGCTTCTCCTTCCGCCTGCAGGATCGCGGCGGCGTCGGCCAGGCACAGCTCGCTGCAGCGCGCGATCAGCTCCTCGCCGCAGCTCGCAAGAGCCCCGTACTAGCCGGCGTGCGCGTCGAAGGCCTCCCGGATTCGGCGCAGGTCACGCTCATCATCGACCGCGAGAAGGCCAATACATTCGGCGTCACATTCGCCGACATCAACTCGACGATCACCGCCAATCTGGGCTCTACGTACGTCAACGACTTTCCCAATGCGGGCCGCATGCAGCGCGTCACCGTCCAGGCCGAGGAAAGCCAGCGCATGCAGACGGCCGATCTGCTCAAGCTCAACGTCCGCAATGCGGCCGGCGGCATGGTGCCGCTCTCCGCCTTCTCCCGCATCGAGTGGTCGAAAGGGCCCTCGCAGGTCGTCGGCTACAATGGCTATCCTTCGGTGCGCATCAGCGGCCAAGCCGTGCCGGGGCGCTCCTCCGGCGACGCGATCGCGGAGATGGAACGCCTCGCAGCGGCTCTGCCGGCCGGCTTCGGCTACGAGTGGACGGGTCAGTCCCTGCAGGAAATCCAGTCCGGATCGCAAGCACCCTATCTGATCGGCCTCAGCATCCTCTTTGTCTTCCTGCTGCTGGCGGCACTCTATGAGAGCTGGTCGATCCCGCTCGCGGTGATGCTCGTCGTGCCGCTCGGCGTCATCGGATCGGTGCTGGCGGTCACGCTGCGCTCGATGCCGAACGACGTCTACTTCATGGTCGGGCTGATCGCGATCATCGGCCTTTCCGCGAAGAACGCCATTCTCATCGTGGAGTTCGCCAAGGATCTGCATGACGAGGGCAAGTCGGTGCTCGATGCCACGATCGAGGCCGCACATCTTCGCTTCCGTCCGATCCTGATGACGTCGCTCGCCTTCACGCTCGGAGTCGTACCGCTTGCCCGCGCGACCGGCGCCAGCGCGGCGAGCCAGAACGCGATCGGTACTGGCGTGCTCGGCGGCATGATCACCGCGACGATCCTCGCGATTTTCTTCGTCCCGATATTCTACGTCTTCATCATGCGCTGGCTCGGACCGCGCGAAGAGGTGACAGCCGGTGACGCGCCAACCGGGACCGAAAATGCGCCGCCGCCTGCGCCGCCGTCGTAGGCGGCGCGCCCCTGGAGCGGCGGATCAGGCGCGCGCGATGTGCTCGCCAATGGCGGCGGCGACCTCGGGCACATGCGTGGCGATCATGAAGTGCGCCGCGCCGGCGATCGTCATGCGCCGCGATCGTGGAATATGATCGGCGAGCAGCTCGTTGGCGCGCTGAACGGCCACCGGACTCGCACCACCCCAGAGGACGAGCGTAGGAATGTCCAGTGTGGCAACCTGCTCCGCAGACTCGGGGAAGGCATATCCGCACGACCAGTCGACGATGTTGACGTGCGCCGTCTCGCTCGCATAGGCGCGCAGACGCGACGGCCAGGAAGCAAAGGTGCCGGCGCCGCCATAGAAGTCGATCATCTCGGCGACGGCTTCCGCCTCGCCGCGCGCGTGGGCGGCGAAGTACACGTCCGTCATCCGCCGAAAGGACGCATAGTGCGCGTCCTCGCCGAGATACCGCAAAAGGGGCGCCGCCGGCGCCTCGACAATGCTGAGGCTCGCAATCGGAACCTGCTTGCGCAGCGCCGTCGCCAGCGCCACCGATCCGCCGAACGAATGCCCGACGAGATGGACCGGACCGCCCGCGCGCCGGATGACGGTCTCGATCGCGTCGATCTCCGGCTCGATGGTAGGCGCCTCCGGATCGCGCCGCTCGGTAGTGCCGCCATAGCCGAGCAGGCTCGTGGTCACGCAGCGGAAACGGCCGTTCCATGCCGCCATCATCGGGCGCCATGCGGCGCCCGTGCTGCACGATCCCGGCACCAGAACAACTGTCGGCCCGCTGCCGGTTTCGTCGTAGTCGATGCGCCCGCGAGGATCTTCGATCATGACCGCAAATCCTCGCAGGTACCCCGCGTCGCTCAGGCCGGAAACTGCGCTGCCGGTGTCGAGCGGGAGATCTCGACTTCTTCCGGCGTCATGTCCGCCGGCACGTTGCCGAAGAGCGGCGTGCTCAGATAGCGCTCGCCCGTGTCGGGAAGCATGCACAGGATCGTCGAGCCCTTCGGCGCTTCGGCAGCAACCTTCAACGCGCCTGCGAAGGTCGCGCCTGCCGTGATACCGACGAAGATGCCTTCCTTCTGCGCAAGCTCCATGCTCATCTTCAGCCCGTCGGCGCCCGGAATGCGGATGATCTGATCAATCACCTTCATGTCGACGACATCGCCCGTGAGCTTCGGGATGAAGTCCGGCGTCCAGCCCTGCATGGGATGCGGCTTGAAGGCGGGATGCGGTGCGGCAGCGGAACCATCGGCATTGCGCTCCTGGGCGATGCCGCTCGTGAGCAGAGAGGCATCCTCCGGTTCGCACACGATGATCTTCGTATTCGGCATCTCCTTCTTGAGCACGCGCGAGACACCCTTGAGCGTGCCGCCGGTGCCGTATCCCGTCACCCAATAGTCGAGCTTGTCGCCCTTGAAGTCGTCGACGATCTCGCGCGCCGTGGTGCGCGAGTGCATGTCGGCGTTCGCCTCGTTCTCGAACTGGCGCGTCAGGAACCAGCCGTGCGTCTTCGCAAGCTCCGTCGCCTTGGTCACCATGGCGACCGCGCGGCCCGCGGCCGGCGTCAGCACGACCTTGGCGCCGAGGAAGCGCATGAGCTTGCGCCGCTCGACGCTGAACTGCTCGGCCATGGTCACGACGAGAGGATAGCCTTTCTGCGCGCATACCATGGCGAGACCGATGCCGGTGTTGCCGCTCGTTGCCTCGATCACGGTCTGGCCGGGCTTGAGCTCACCGGATTTCTCGGCCGCCTCGATCACGCCGAGCGCAAGACGATCCTTCACCGAACCGAGCGGATTGAAGGCCTCGATCTTCGCATAGAGATTGACACCCGGAGGTGCGAGGCGATTGATGCGCACGACCGGCGTATTGCCGATGGTTCCGAGAATGCTTTCGAACTTGGCCATCGATGCCTCCTCATATGGTGTTGTGAATTTCCTGAATGCGTTGAATGAGTGGCCGTATGACCAAACTATCATCGCGTTGCGATTTCCGACATGCTGGAAAGCAGTAGGATGCCGGCCTGCTCATTCTGTTTTTCTGGGCAGGCCGGCATCTGCTCATGACCTCATTTCTTGCGTGGGTCATCCTTGGGATCGACGTAGACCACGTCGAATGGGCCCATGCCGTTGATCTGCACGATCGTCTCGCCGACGGCAGTGGCGAAGTGCGGCATGCCGGCCGGCAGATGCACGAAACTGCCTGCGGGGAGCGGTTTCGCGTTCCGGTCCAGCTTCTCCCCCGAGCCGATCGCAAAACCGCCTGCCAGCACTGTGACGAACTCGTCCTTCGAGTGCCGGTGCGGCGGCACGACGAAACCGGCAGGGAACTTCAGGCGCAGCACGAACGGACCCTCCTTGCTCGGATGACCGAGCAGGGCGGATGCCTCGGCACCTGGCGGCAGTGAGGGCGGGGCAGGGCCCCATTTCACCTCCTCGGCCGGAACAACGGTGTGGTGCGCACCGGAGGCGTGGAGTAGCGGCGGCGACGTGACGATCAATGCAGCAACGAATGAGGCCGCCGCCAATCCGGCAATAACGATAGTAGGTTTGAGTTTCACGACAATATCCTCCCGTTTGAAACAATGTCCGCGTGAGACTCGGCGTCATTTCTTGGTGACGACGACCTCGAGATATTCGCTCGGCACTACCATGGTGCCGTCGCCCGAGCGGTTGAAACGGCCGATCAGCGCGATGATGTCGGCGTGCAGCGCCGCTTGGCCTGGCGGCTCGAGCGCGGCGAATGCCTTGAGCGTCGGGCCGTAGTAGTTCCTGAAAATCTCCATGAAGTGCTCCGCCGAGCGATAGCGGAACGTAAAGGAGCGTGGCTCGGCGCTGATCGATGCGGCATTCGCGCCGAAAAGCTCCGTGAGCCGTGCCTTGGTCCCCCACATGGCCGGCGACTTGACGCCGGCGGGCGGCGGAATGTGCGCGCCGATGGTCTTGAAGAGCTGGCCGATGAAGCCCTCGGGCGTCCAGTTGGCGAGACCGATCTTGCCGCCGGGTCGGCAAACGCGCGCCATCTCGGCCGCGGCCTTGTCCTGGTCCGGCGTGAACATCACGCCGAAGGTGGAGACCACGACGTCATACGACCTGTCGGCAAAGGGCAGGGCTTCTGCATCGGCCTCGCTGAAGTCGATCTTGAGGCGCTCGGCGGCGGCCCGCTGACGCCCTCTTTCGAGGAGGGAGGCGACGTAGTCCGTCGAGGTGACATCGCACCACCGCCTCGCGGCCGCGAGCGACACGTTGCCGTTGCCCGCGGCAACATCGAGCACCTTCTGCCCGGCCCGGATATCGAGAGCCTCACACAGGTCCTCGCCGACGATCTGGAGGGTTGTGCCGACAACGGCGTAGTCGCCCGACGACCAGGCACCGTGCTGGCGGGTCTTGACCGCAGCGAGGTCAGGCCGGCCGGCCTGGGCATTTTGACTGCTCACGGAAGTGGCTGTAACCATGACCTGTTCCCTTTTTATTTGACTGCACGGCGTTTTCGCTTGTTGACTTCTACTGAGCGCGACCCCGGCGAACGGGTTTTTGGTCGGCTGATCCCTTGATAGACGCCCGGAATGGGCGCGAGCGTTGGAGGCGGCGTGGAAAAGCCCGTGGAAACGCTTGGCGCGACGACGACCCCGGTCGCCGGGCTCGGCGTGCGCCTTCTCGGGCCGATCTCGGTTCGCTGCGGCCATGAGGTCCTGGCGCTACCGTCCTCGCGGAAGGTTCGCGCGCTCCTCGCCTACCTCGTGATGGCACCGCATCCGGTGCCCCGCAGCCGTCTGTGCGAGCTGCTGTGGGACGTGCCCAATGATCCCCGCGGCGAGCTGCGCTGGTGCCTCAGCAAGCTGCGGCGCCTCGTCGACACGCCCGAGCGACGCCGCGTCCGGACCGATGGCGATACCATCCGGCTGGACCTCGCCGACTGTTTTGTCGACGTGTCCGAGATCACACGTGCAATCCAGGCCGGCATCGAAACGCTCGAACCGTCGCAGCTCGCCGGCCTGTCGGCGCTGTTCGGCGGCGATCTGCTCGACGGTCTCGACATGGAACGCAGCCCACACTTCAATGCGTGGCTCACGGCCGAGCGGCGCCGTTTTCGTGCCCGCCATACGGCCGTGCTCGAGCATCTCGCGCGGCGCGCGCCGGAGGCAGACGTCCTCGATCATTTGGAGAAGTGGCTCGAACTGGTGCCGCTCGATCAGAGCGTTCACGAGCTGATGCTCCGCGCGCTTGCGCGTCGCGGGCGCCTGCAGGATGGCGAGGCTCACCTCGCGGCGACCGTTCGCCTCTTCGAAGCGGAGGGCCTCGACCCGGCGCCTCTCCGTCAGGCTTGGCGCACGGCGCGCGCGCAGCCTGTTGCCGCGTCACTGCCCGCGCCTACGGCGCCACCAGATCTATCGCTTCCAGGCGTCGTCGTGACCACCGAGCCCGGCCTGATCCAGCCGGCAACCTCGCGGCGCGCATCGATTGCCGTCATGCCATTCGCCGACCGCACGCAGGATCGCGATGCGCTCGCTGCCGGCCTCGTCCATGATGTCATCACACGGCTCGCCAGGCTGCGCAGCCTGTTCGTCATTGCGCCCGGGACGGTGTTCGCGCTGCAGGAGCGGCGCGTGGCTCCCGAAGCCGCCGGGCGGACGCTGAACGTCGACTACATGGTCACCGGCTCGGTACAGATCGAGATCGGCGGCAATATCACGGTTGCGGTGGAGCTGTCGGAGACCCGCACCGCGCGGATCGTTTGGTCAGATGTCTTCAGCCGGAAGCTCGACGATGCGTTCCTCGCGTTCGACGAGATCGGCAATCGCATCGTCGCGTCGATCGCCAGCGAAGTCGAATCCACCGAGCGCAATCGCGCGATCCTCAAGTCACCGAACTCACTCGACGCCTGGGAGGCCCATCATCGCGGTCTCTGGCACATGTACCGTTTCAATAAAGCGGACAACGAGCAGGCGCGCCATTTCTTCGAGATGGCCGTGCGCCTCGATCCGACGTTCGCCCGCGCGTACGCCGGCCTTTCGTTCACGCACTGGCAGAACGCCTTTCAAGGGTGGGCGGCGCGCGAGGTGGAGACGGATCTCGCCTTCGACGCCGCCGGCCGCAGCCTGATGGCCGACGATCGCGATCCTGCCGCGCATTGGGCCATGGGCCGGGCGCTCTGGCTCCGCAACCAGCACGACCAGTCCGTCGGCGAACTCAAAACCGCCGTCGCGCTCAGCCCGAATTTCGCAGCCGGATATTATGCGCTCGCGTTCGTGCGCTCCCAGGCCGGCGATGCGCGAGCGGCAATCGATGCGTCAGATCACTCCCGCCATCTCAGTCCATTCGATCCGCTGCTTTTCGCCATTCTCGGAACGCGAGCAATGGCGCTCGTACGCCTCGAGGACTTCGACGCGGCCGCCGACTGGGGCGCCAAGGCCGCCGCCCGCCCCAATGCCCACCCACATGTCATGGCGATCGGGGCCTACTCTCTGGCGCTCGCCGGCCGCCTCGACGAAGCGCGCATCTGCGCCGCCGGAATACGAAAAGTGCTGCCCCAATATTCGGTCGAGGACTTTCTCCGCGCCTTCCGCTTCGACGACGCCAGCGCGGCGCTTTTCCGGAAGGGTGCCAAGCACCTCGGCGCTCTCTGACGAGCCAATCCAAGCCGCAAAGCAGTGGCCCTGCGGCCCCTTCGGGCGCTATACTTCGTTTGAATGACCGCCGGACGGCCGCGCAACCGTACTGGTGGCAAAATAATGCTCGACGCGCTGTCAGGAGGTTCGCCCATGGCTGTTGCCGAAACCGAAATCAAGAAGCCCATTCCCTTCGACACCAAGCATCTCGACAAGCTCATGGACGACGCCGGCATCGACGTACTCGTCGCCACCTCGAAGCACAATGTCCAGTACATGCTCGGCGGCTACCGTTTCTTCTTCTTCGACACCATGGAGGCAGCCGGGACAACGCGCTACCTACCGGCGATCGTCTACCAGAAGGGCAAGCCCGAGAACGCCGCTTACGTCGGCTGCTCGATGGAGAACTTCGAGCGCGAGCTCGGCAAGTTCTGGCAACCCACGCTGAAGCTCGGCACGACCGGTACGCAGGCGACCATGAGCGAGGTGGTGAACCACATCGCGAAGCTCGGGCCCGTGCGCCGGATCGGCGTCGAGTCCGCCTTCCTGCCGGCCGACGGCGAGGCTGTCCTGCGTCGCGGCGTCGCCAACGCGGACGTTGTCGACGCGGTCTTCCCGCTCGAGCGGCTGCGCGCGAAGAAGACGCCCGAGGAGATCGGCTATCTTCGCGAAGCTTCCGAGCGCGTCGTCGATTCCATGATGACGACATTCCGCAAATATTGTGTGCCGGGCGCGAGCAAGCTCGAGGTGGTCGAAGCGCTGCGCCGCGAGGAGGTCAATCGTGGTCTCGTCTTCGACTACTGCCTGATGACCGCAGGAACGAGTCTCAATCGTGCGCCCTCCGAGCAGCGGCTCGCCAAGGGTGACATCATCTCGATCGACTCCGGCGGCAACTACAAGGGCTACATCGGCGACCTCTGCCGCATGGGCGTCGTCGGCGGCAAGGTGGATGCCGAATACGAAGACCTGCTCGCCTTCGTCGAGGAAGTGCAGCAGGCCGTGCGCAAGCCCATCCGCGCCGGCGCGCGAGGTGGCGACATCGCGGCGATTGCCGACAAGATGCTCGACGCTTCACCCCATCGCAAATACACGCACTTCATGGCGCACGGCATGGGCCTCGTCACGCACGAGGCGCCGCGGCTGCAGGATCATCCGCGCATGTCATACGAGGGCTATGACAAGGATCGCCCGCTCGAGGCCGGCTACGTCATCTCCATCGAGACGACGATCGGTCATCCGACGCGCGGCTTCGTCAAGCTCGAGGACACGATCCTCGTAACCGACAACGGCTACGAGGCGCTCGGTGACGGCGGCCGGGGTTACAACGCCGCCGGCAGCGGCTGAGCCCGTTCACCCGAGCACGACCAGCGTATCGGGCGGGAGACCGAGGAATACCCGCCCGATCGTGATGAAGTTCGCCGGTCGCCCCTGAAGCTGCTGCGATGCCGAGTAGGCATCGCGCAAGCGCCGCTCGAACGGGTTGGCCGGAAAGATGGCCGACTGTCCTGCCATCCGATAGGCATCCGCGGCGATCTCGACACCCTGATTGATGGCGTACGTGCTCGCGAGCTTGATGTTCGCTCGCTCGGTGAGCGGCACGTCGCGCGACGCGCGCGCTTTGTCCCAACTTTCCTCGACCGTCGTATGCAGAAAGGCGCGGGCCGACCGCAGCCGCGCCTCGAGCTGTGCAAACTCCGACTGAAAGACCTGGCTCTCCACAAGCGACGACGGTGTGCCGCGCGGCGTTTTCGTCAGCGCGAGTGCTGCGAGATCGCTCACCATGCCCTGGGCAATGCCGAGCATGAGCGCACTGAACGCAACGGCATAAGCAATCGTGGTCGGAAACAGGAACAGCGTGCCGCTCTCGCGCCGCTCCTCGGCCGTGTCGCGATCGATCGTCTCCTCTTCGGGCACAAATAGATCCTCGACTTCGTAGGTGTAGCTCGCCGTGCCGCGGAGCCCGATCGTGTGCCACATGTCGTGGATGCGCGCTTTGGACGGCGGAAAGAGCGCTGTGCGATCGAGCTGGCCGCCGCCGGCGCCGCAACGCGGACTGCCGTCTGCCTCGAAGACATAGCTGTGCGCGCCGAGCAGCGTCGCATTCGCGCAACCGCTCGCGAACGTCCATTTGCCGCTCACCCTGTAGCCGCCATCGACGGCAACGGCCTTGCCTTGTATGCCCGCGCCCCATGCAAGCACCGCATCGGCAGGACCGAACAAACGCCGCGCGACCTCGGGCTCGAGATATGCCGCCGACATCGCGCACCCTGCAGCCTGCCCGAGGCACCACGCCGTGCTCGCATCGGCGCGCGCGACGATCTCCATGACCTCAGCCAGCTCCTTGAGATGCACTTCGTCGCCGTCGAGGGACTTCGGCAGGAGAAGGCGAAAGAGGCGCGCTTCGTGAAGAGCCGCAACGACGTCCGCCGGCAGTGCCCGGGCCTCCTCGATCCTGTCGGCGGCACCACGCAGTGTTTCGACGATCCCCTGTGCACGGACGATTGCGGCCGAAGAAGGCAAGCCCGATGCGGCGCGTGCCTCGCCCCTTTCGCTGCGACCTGCCATTATCGACGGTCCTTCGGTGAATTGATCGTTTTCTTTTTATACTACACGCCTGCGCTTGATGGGTGAGCGCAGGGCGCGCCGCGTCGCCGCTCAAGCATAGAACGCCGACTCGAATTCGTAATAGAGCGGCAGCGACTTCTTGTCGGCGAAAGGCAATATCTGCGTGAGGTACACGCCGCCGATGCCATTGGTCGGGTCGATCCAGTAGTAAGAATTGGCGAGGCCCGCCCACATGAGACCGCCGGCAGGGCGGCCCGTCGGCGCTTTCTCCTCGTTGATCTGGAAGCTCAGGCCCCAACTCTTGTGCAGACCTGGGAAGAACTCCGCATCGTTCGACAGTGGCGCCGCCGCGGTCCTCAGCAGCGTGACGCGGCTGTCGCCCATGTTGTTGCGAGTCATCAGGTCGACCGTCTCGGGCTTCAGCACCTGATTGCCGCCGGCCTTGCCCCGATTGAGAATCATGCGGACGAATTGCAGGTAGTCTCCGGCCGTGGAGTAGAGACCGCCGCCGCCCATCTCGAATTGCGGCTCCTGCGGGATCTCCAGCTCCATTTGCGGCTCCAAGGTATCGTCGTCGCCGCGCTGATGAATCTTTGCGACGCGCGCACGCATCGCCGGCGTAATCTTGAAAGCCGTGCTCGTCATGCCGAGAGGCGCAAACAGATTCTGCTGCAGATACGCGCCGAGCTTCTGGCCGCTCACCGCCTCCACCATCTTACCGGCCCAGTCGATGTTGATGCCGTAGTACCACTTCTCGCCGGGATCGAAGAGCAGCGGCGTCGTGAGCGCGGCATGCTCGCACGAGATGATTCCGGGGATGCCCTTCGCCTCCTGATACTTGCCGAGATCCGTATTCCAGATGTCATAACCGAACCCGGCCGTGTGCGTGAGCAGGTGGCGCAGCGTGATCGGCCGGCGAGGCGCGCGCGTGCGGGGCTGCCCACCGGCATCGAAGCCTTCCAGCACCTGGGCGGCGCCGATCTCCGGAACGACCTTCGCCGCCGGTGCATCGAGATCGAGCTTGCCCTGCTCGACGAGTTGCATGGCGCCGGCTGACGTGAGCGCCTTCGTCATCGAGGCGATCCACACGACCGTGTCCGGCGTCATCGGCTCGGGCTGGCCGAGCACGCGTTTCCCGAAGGCACCTTCGTAGATGACGCCGTCGCGGTCTGTCGCCATGGCAACGACGCCGGGGACATCTCCGGCCTCGGTGGCAGCGCTCAGCGCTGCATTGATCTTCGCATTGCGGGATTGATCGACGGGCATGTTGGCTCTCCCTGGCTTCAGTGACTTTTGTTCTTATCTTGAACTGTAGCGCGGAAATGCGCGGGCGTCGCCTCGCGCGCTCGATTAAGCGCAAGGCCGGCAATCAATTCGTCGATATCGGTCGATCCAACGCCGCACGGAATGCAGCGCGTGAGCTGAGATGGACTGATCAGCCCTCGATGGCCGGCAGGCGCTGCCCCTTGGCGAGCATGAGACCGCGGGCCGTGCCGATGCCCAATTCGAGGCTCTCGGCGATCACATGCGCACGCTCGATGAAATAGCTGGCCGCGGCCGGCGGGCACACATCGTTGGCCGTCGTCGCGAAGAGCCCGAGCCAGCGGTCGAAATGCGAGGCATCGATAGGTAGCGGCGCGTGCGCCTGCATGGGCCGGCCATGATAGCGGCCGGTCATGAGCGTGACGGAGGACCAGAAGGCGCACATGCGTTCGAGGTGAGGCCCCCAATCCGCGATGCGCTCCGCGAAGATCGGCCCGAGCACCGCGTCTGCCTGGATGTGACCATAGAACGTGTGCACGAGGCGCCGGATCATGTCCTCGTCGATGCCCGTGCGTGCGCGTACGTCCGCGGCAAAGGCTGCGCGGCGCGCTTCGGCATCCAGGACATGTTGCGGCTTGGTGACCATACTCCTCTTGAACACGACACGCCGCGGCGATCAATTGATCTGGATCATGGCGGGGCGATCATTTTGTCGCGGCGGCCTCAGTCTTCACATCCGGCGGCTCTGGGCATTCCAGTTGCGTTCGAGATTGGCGATCAGCGCCGGACTGAAGTGACAGAACGCCTGCTCGCGCGCATAGAGCGAAACGGCCCGCCGGAAGAGATCGATCGATTCCTGGCCGATGCGCAACGCCCGCCGATTGCCGATCGCGCCGACGGCTCCGGCACTGGTGAGACCCGCGACAACACGCTCGATGCTCTCCGCCATGTCCTGCGGCGCGACGATCTCGTCGCAGACGAGGCGTCCCTCGGGCGAGTTGCACGGCAGGCGCCGCTCGTACTGGATGGCTTGGCGCGCGATCCGGTCTCCGACGAAGCGCGGCAGGCGAAGATTGGCGAGCCCCGGGATGATGCCTTCCTTGCGCGCCGGCAGCGTCATGAACGCATCCGCGGCCGCGATGACGTAGTCCATCACGAGCAGTATCTGGCAGTGTCCGCCGATGGCGAACGTATCGACGGCGGCCACCCACGGCTTCTCGATGCCGAAGCCCGTCATGTCATCGGGAAGCGCATCCTCTCGCGCCACACCGCGGAAGATCTTGTGCACGTAACCGAGCTCACGGCGCGGAAACCAGAGATAGGGTATCGCGCCGCGATAGAGATGCGTGAGGTTGATGCCGGCGCCAAAAATCGGCCGGTCGCGGTACTTCGGATGCTTGACAGGGCCGCCGCGCATCACAACGATGTCGCTCGCCGGATCGAGAAGAGCGATGTCGGTCGCGATCTCCATGGCATCGAGCGTCGTGTCGTCCTCCGCATTGAGAAAGCGCGGGTGTGCCGCGATGAGGTGGACCGTGCGCCCGCGCCGCTCCAGGCGCACCGCGCCGAGATCGATCGCGCCGTCGACCGCAAAGCGCTCCGCCGGCTCGGCGCTGTCCGCGCGCGGCAGCAGCATGGCATGGCAGAGATGGAGGCCCGCCTGCTCGTTCGCGAGAATGCGCGAAATGAACAGGCCCTGGTCGATCTCGACGCCCTCTTTCTCGCGCTGCTCGCGCGCCGCTTCGGCCGCGACCTCGTGGCGCGAGGGGACCAGCCCCGGCACCAGCTCGGCCGCCCGATACACGAGATCTTCCACACGCACGAAGCGCGAGCGCCCGCCCGTCAGCTCATCGTAGACGGCATGGGTGTGAACGGCGAGAAAGCGATCACGCGCGGCCCGTGTCGCGGAAAGGATTGTCCCCGCTGCCGCGCGTTCGACATCGCTCCGCGCGGGCTTCTTCGGTAAGGCCGAGACGAGATGCGTGCCCTTGGCCCAGTAAGTGCCGAAGGTACGACAGTCCGTGACGAAGTCCGAGGTGCCGGCCGGTGCTGCCGCCATCCAATCCGTCACGACATTCGAGGGAAGGCCGGCAGCGACCAGGGCGCCGCTCGTTTTCGGATCGCTCATGCTCAGCTCTTGTGCCTTTTGTCGATAACGCGACGGGCCTTGCCTTGCGAGCGCTCGACCGCGCC
>JAEWIJ010000068.1 GCA_023387235.1 Pseudomonadota bacterium | reverse complement strand
TCCTTCGCTTCGGCCGCGGCCAGCGCCTCGTTGAGCGCGGCGATCTGGCGGCGCAGCGCCAGCAGTTGCTGATTGAGAAGGTCGACGCGGGCGAGCGCTTCGCTCGAAACCTGCTTCTGCCCTTCGAGTTCCTTGGTCAGTGCGCCGACCCGCGCTTCGGCGGTGCCGGCACGTTCGGCATCGAGCCCGGCAATGCCGGACAGGCGCGCACTCTCGGCGCGCGCGGAGGCGAGCGTCGCCTGTATGGAGGCGATCTCATCTTCGAGCGAGCGGCTCTTGCCCTTCTCGAGCGAAAGCAGGCTCGTCAGCTCCGCGATCTGCAGGTTCAGCTTTCCGAGCGCGGTATCCTTGCGGCCCGATTCCTGGCTGACGAAGTACTGGGCGAGCATGAAGAGCGAGAGCAGAAAGATGAAGGTCATGAGCAATGTCGACAGCACGTCGACATAGCCCGGCCAGAACTCGCCGTACTCGCCTGAGCGTCGCGCCCTCGAACCCGCCATAATTTAGCTGCCCCGCCGCGATGGCGCGCGGCCCGCGATATCCCTCAGCGCCGTCGCCATTTCAGCCTGACGCGTCGCCTGCTCGTCGACCCACTCGCGCACGATCTTCTGCTCGGCCCGCATCTGGCCGACGACCTCCTGCAATCCGCGCCCAACATCACGCAGACTGTCCGAGCCCGCGCCATTGGCCGACCCAATCATTTGAATGCGATCGGACAGATCGGCAATCGTGCGCTGGACCTCGAAGAGCACGCCAAAGAGCTGCTGGCCGACCTCGCCCTGGTGCTCGCCACCGGGCGTCAGCTCGGTGATGCCCGAGAGCCATTCCTCGAGCTCGTTGTAGAAGCGGTTATGCGCATGGCTCGCCTGCAGGTCGAGGAAGCCGAGAATGAGCGATCCGCCAAGACCCATCAGCGATGCCGAGAACGCCGTGCCCATGCCGCGCAGCGGTCCCGAGAGGCCCGACTTCAGCTCCTCGAACATGAGGACGCTGTCGCTGCCCTTGGTATCCAGCGAATTGATCGTGTTGCCGACGGAGTGGATCGTATCGAGCAGGCCCCAGAACGTGCCGAGCAGCCCGAGAAAGACCAGAAGGCCCACGAGATAGCGGCCCGTGTCGCGCGCTTCATCGAGACGGCCGCCGATCGAGTCCATGATCGAGCGCATCGACGACGTGGAAAGCGAGAGCTGTCCCGTGCGGTCGCGCAGCATAGTCGCCATGGGCGCCAGCAGGACGGGCTTGTGCTCGATCGCGAGCCCCGGATCGGCAATGCGAAAGGCATTGACCCAGCGGATCTCGGGATAGAGCCGGATGACCTGTCCGAACGCACGCAGGATGCCGATGGCGAGCACCGCCAGGATGAGGCCGTTGAGAAACGGGTTTTCCCAGAAGGCCTGCTGAACCTTCTGATAAAGGACCGCGGCGCAGAGGCCGACGATCAGCAGAAAAACCAGCATCCCGCGCAAGAACGGCCCGGGCGTATTGAGCGTGCGATGCAGCCGCCTGGACGCCAGCTCAGTCGGCCGCGTTCCTCTCGCCATTGCTCAACTCCGCCTCACACTCAAGCCATCACGAAGCCGCCGTGGAACGCGGCATTTGGAACGCAGTGCAGCGAACACTACCCGATGATCGTGGCAAAACAACCAGGGACTGTGGCGAAAATCACAACTGTCCAGATCGAAGGCCGGTGCCACCCCGCGTGCTCAAGCCACCTTCTGGAGCGCTGCAAGCAGCAGCTTGTGGATTGTCGGATTGGCCGCAACGATACTGCCCTTGTCGAGCATGTCCTCGCCGCCCGCCGTATCCGTCGCGATCCCGCCCGCCTCTCTTAGAATGACTATACCTGCCGCCATGTCCCACGGCTGCAGATCGTGCTCCCAGTAGCCGTCGAAGCGGCCGGCCGCCGTCCAGGCAAGATCGACGGACGCCGCGCCTGTGCGCCTGATGCCGGCCACGTCGCGCATGAGGGGCGCCGTCTCGCGCTCGAAGCGCTCGTAGCCGCCGCGCCCGCGGAATGGAATGCCGGTCGAGAGAACGCTGTCCTGAAGCGATCGCCGCGCTGCAACCCGCAGCCGCTTGTCGTTGAGGAAAGCGCCTTTTCCCTTCTCGGCCGTGTAGAGCTCGTCACTCACGGGGTTGTAGATGAGGCCCGCGACCAGCTCGCCCTCGCGCTCGAGTGCGATCGAGATCGCAAAGAGGGGGATCGAATGCAGGAAGTTCGTCGTGCCGTCGAGCGGATCGACGATCCAGCGATGCGTCTTGTCATCGCCCTCGATCTCGCCGCCCTCCTCCATGAGAAAGCCATAGCCCTGGCGCGCGCGCGCGAGCTCCCGATAGACGATCTCCTCGGCCCGCTGGTCAGCGGCCGAGACGAAATTCGCCGGTCCCTTGACCGACACCTGAAGCTGCGACACCTCGCCGAAGTCGCGCGCGAGACTGCGCCCGGCCTTGCGGGCGGCCCCGATCATGACATTCATCAGCGCGGATGCGGGCATGGCGCCTCGGTTTCTGGCCTGTGCTGCTGGAAGGCTGAACCCCTAGCGCCTGCAAGGCACGGGAGCAAGGGGCCGGAGGTCGCGCTTTCAGCGCGAAAGGGGCTGCCGCCCCTTCACCCCGCTCGGGGGACACCCCCGAAACCCCCGTTTTTTATGGATTTGGAGCCAGGCGCAAGCACGGCGGAATCCCTTCTCCCCGTGGAGGACGGGGAGAAGGGATCTGTAGCGTTCGCGGCGTCACTCCCAGTTGGGGTGCGGGGCGAAAGCCCCGCCGCGAAGCGCCCTAACCCTTCCATGTCTCCGGATCGCGGATCGCGTCGACGAGCGCATCGCGGCAGACGTCCATGAGGCGCTTGCCCTTGTCCGCCGTCGAACGGCGCGAGTCGCCGACGACGCCGGTCGGCGTGAACTCGCCGTAAGAGCGATGACGCATCACCTGCAGCGGCATGGGCGTCTGTCGCGCAGGGCCGACAGCCTCGGGCAGCTTGTCGGCACGCACCAGATCGGGCGCAACCGCCATCATCATGGACGTCTCGCCCTCGCAGGCATGGCGCACGCGCTCCTGATCCTCGAGGATCGCCGGCATGCCCGGCTGCGCCAGCTCGAAGTAGGTCGTCACGCGGATCGTGAGCCCCGTCTCGCGCACGAAATCCGGCAGGAACGCCGACAGCGCACTGATATTGCCACCATGACCGTTCACGATGAACACGCGCTTGAAGCCGTGGCGCTCGATGCTCTTGAGGAACGACAGCAACACCGCGCGATAGGTCGGAATGTCGAAGGTGAAAGTACCCCCGCGCGGCATGTGGTGCTCGGCCATGCCGCACCAGAGTGTCGGCGCGACAACGATCGGCATTTCAGCAGCGAGCGCTTCCGCCGCGCGCTGACACACGGTCTCGCAGAGCACCGTATCGACGCCGACGGCCATGTGCGGCCCGTGCTGCTCCATGGAAGCCACAGGCATCACGACGAGCGCGCCGGCCTTGGACTTCTCGACGAGCTCCGGCGCCGTCAATTCCTTCCACATCACCGACTTGGCCACGCTCTTCACTCCTTGATCTTCATTCTTTGATTTTTTGGCCGGTCTTCTGCCAGTCGGCGAGGAAGATCTCGATGCCCTTGTCGGTCAGCGGGTGCTTGACGAGCGCGTGCAGGATCTTCGGCGGGATGGTCGCGACGTCCGCGCCCGCGAGCGCCACCTGCTTGACATGCTCCTCCGAGCGGATCGAAGCGGCGAGGATCTCGGTGCCGAGCTCGGGATAGTTGTCGTAAATCGTGCGGATCTCCTGGATCAGCTCGATGCCGCTCTGGCCGATGTCGTCGAGGCGCCCGATGAAGGGCGAGATGAACGTCGCGCCGGCCTTGGCGGCAAGCAACGCCTGGTTCGCCGAGAAGCACAGCGTCACATTGACCATGATGTCGTCGTCGGTGAGCGCGCGGCACGCCTTGAGGCCGTCCCACGTCAGGGGCACCTTCACGGCGACGTTGTCGGCGATGTCGGCGAGGATCTCGCCCTCGCGGATCATGCCGGCCGCATCGAGCGCCGTGACCTCGGCCGAGACGGGCCCTTCCACGATGTCGCAGATCTCCTCGATGATCGTCTTGAAATCGCGCCCTGCTTTGGCCACCAGGGAGGGGTTCGTGGTCACGCCGTCGAGCAGGCCGAGCGCGGCCAGCTCACGGATCTCGGCGACATCGGCCGTATCGACGAAGAATTTCATGGCTACTCCTTTGGCCCCGCGGGACTGCCCTCGGATCGCCGCTCCATAGCGGCTAGAGTGGCGGGCTGATTCGAGTTGTAGTCCTAGTCTTAGTGCGGTGACTTTGGAAGACTTGCTGGCAACGATGCTTGGACCGCCCGCCGTCGCGCGCCCGCGCGTGCCGGTGCTGCTGCCCGTTGCCCTCGACCAGACCTACGACTACGCACTGCCGGCAGGCCTGGAGGTCGAACCCGGCGATTTCGTGATCGTGCCATTCGGGCCGCAGACGCGCATCGGTCTCGTGTGGGACCAGCCTGTCGGCGACCAGGGCAAGCCCGTCAGCGAGAAAAAGCTGAAGGCCATCATCGAGCGCATGGACGCGCCGGGCCTGCCTCCGACGTCGCTGCGCTTTGCCGAGTGGGTAGCGCGCTACACGCTGGCGCCGCTCGGTATGGTCGTGCGCATGATGATGAGTGCGCAGGCGGCCTTCGAGCCGGTGAAGCCGCGTCTCGGCGTCGCGCGCGTGGAAGGGGCCGCCGAGCCGCCGCGCATGACGCCGGCGCGCAAGCGCGCCCTGGATATTGCCGCCGACGGCTTAATCCGGGCGAAGAGCGCGCTCGCGTCCGAGGCTGCGTGCACCACGGGCGTCATCGACGGCCTCATCCAGGCGGGGTGTCTCGTCGAGGTCGTGATCCCCGAGCGGCGCTTTCCGCGACCCGATCCGGCGCACGCAGTCGTCACGTTCACGGACGCTCAGCAGGAGGCGGTCGAGACGCTCTCGGCCGCGGTCGATGCGCAAGCGTTCTCAGTCTCGCTGCTCGATGGCGTGACCGGCTCGGGCAAGACGGAAGTCTATTTCGAGGCCGTCGCACGCACGCTCGAGCAAGGCCGGCAGGCGCTGATCATGCTGCCCGAGATCGCGCTGACGAGCCAGTTCATGGACCGCTTCAAGGCGCGCTTCGGCTGTGCGCCCGCCGAGTGGCACTCGGCGCTTGCAGGACCGGAGCGCGGGCGCGTGTGGCGCGCAGCGGCGACGGGCGAAGCGCGCGTGATCGCCGGTGCGCGCTCCGCGCTGTTCCTGCCTTATGCCGATCTCGGCCTGATCGTCGTCGACGAGGAGCACGATCCGGGTTTCAAGCAGGAGGATCGCGTCCACTACCAGGGCCGCGACATGAGCGTCGTGCGCGCGCATCTTGGCGGCGCGGCGGTCGTGCTCGCGTCCGCGACGCCGTCGATCGAAAGCCACGTGAATGCGCGCACGGGCCGCTATCGCCATCTCATCCTGCCGGGGCGCTATACGGGCGTGGACCTCCCCGAGATCACACCGATCGACTTGCGCTCTGCACCGCCGGAGAAGGGCCGCTGGCTCTCGCCCGTGCTCGTCGATGCCATGGCCGAGACCATGGCCAAGGGTCAGCAGACACTGCTGTTCCTCAATCGCCGCGGCTACGCCCCGCTCACGCTGTGCCGCACCTGCGGCCATCGCATCGAATGCCCGCAATGCACGGCGTGGCTGGTCGAGCATCGTTTCCGCAACCGTCTGAACTGCCATCATTGCGGCTTCTCGATGCCGCTGCCCTCGAAGTGCCCGAAGTGCGGGGAAGCCGACAGCCTCGTCGCCTGCGGCCCCGGCGTCGAGCGCATCGATGAGGAAGTCCGCGAGCGCTTCCCAGAAGCGCGCATCGCGCTGCTCTCCTCCGACCTGATCCCCTCGCTCACCGAGATGCGCGACGTCATCAAGCGCATCGAGACCGGCGAGATCGACATCATCATCGGGACGCAGATCGTGGCCAAGGGCCACCACTTCCCGGACCTTTCCATCGTCGGCGTGATCGACGGCGATCTCGGCCTCGCCCAAGGCGCCGACCCACGCGCCGCCGAGCGGACGTTCCAGCTCCTCCATCAGGTCACGGGCCGCGCCGGCCGTGCGCTCGCCAAGGGCGCCGGCTTCATCCAGACGCACATGCCCGAGCACCCCGTCATGGACGCCATCGTGCGCGGCGATCGCGAGGCATTCATCGAGCGGGAGATCCGTACGCGCCAGCTCGCCATGCTGCCCCCTTTCGGCCGGCTCGCCTCGCTCATCGTCTCGGCGCGGCATAAGGAAACGGCCGAGTCCGCTGCGCGTATGATCGCGCAACGCGCGCCCGCCGCGCCGCGCATCGAGGTCCTGGGCCCGGCGGAAGCACCGATCTCGATCATTCGCGGCCGCTATCGCTGGCGCCTGCTGCTCAAGGCCCCGCGCGAGCTCGACATCCAGGCCTATCTCCGTGCCTGGCTTGCGGAAATTCCCGAGATCAAGGGCGACCTCCGGCTCACGGTCGACATCGACCCCTACAGCTTCCTGTAACCCGACGTCGTGACCTTCGGGCCACTGCGGCGAACCGCCCAAAGCGGCGGCCAATTGCTGCCCAAATGCCCATGAACATGGCACTGCAACAACGAGCTAAGATATCAGAATTGCTCGTAAATCGTGCTTAACATAGGTGTCATTTGGGCGCAGTATTGTGCAATGCAATAGAAGTCCCATATGACCTAGTGTGAGACCGGTGCCGCCTAAAGCAGCGGACTTGAAATTCACCTGAGTTCGGGGCCAGGTCGGGAGTGAATTTCAAGTCTAAAGCTGCTTTAGAACGCTATGATTCTAAAGCGTCTCTGGACCTTGATGCGACTTCGAGATCGCCCCGTACGTGGGTCGCATTCAAGGTCCGACGCTTTAGAGCGCCGGCTCGCGTGTGCCAACTCAAGGGGTACATCATGAGCAACACGACAGCCCGCGCCGTCATCGACCCCGACGACGCGCCAGAGGCCCTGCCAGAGTCCATACATGGCGGGACCCAGATCTCGGCCGCGACCGTGCGCAAGCTATGGTCGACCGAAGGTCATCTCTTCCGCGATCACCTCCTGCGTCTCGACAAGGACAGCCGCCGGCTGCGCTTTGCCCACGGCGTGTCGGACAGCTTCATCGAGGACTACGCCGCCCGCATGAACGACTTGGGCTCGATCGTCTTCGGCTACTTCGTCGAGGGTGAGATCCGTGCGGCGGCAGAGCTGAGAAAACTTGCCGACAACTGGGGCGTGGAGGCGGAGGCTGCCTTCTCCGTCGAACGGGCCCACCAGGACATGGGCGTAGGCTCCGCACTCATGGGCCGCGTCATTCGTTCGGCACGCAACCGCGGCGTCAGGCTTCTCTTCATGAGCTGCCTCGCCGAGAACGCGAAGATGCAGGCGATCGCCAGGAAGCACGAGGCGGAGCTGCGTTTCGAGTATGGCGAGGTGATCGGCGAGATCATCCCGAGCGGTCCGGACTACTTCTCGCTGCTCGCGGAGGCGGCGGACGATCGTGTCGGCTACATGATGGCCGTGCTCGATCTCTCCTCGCGGCTCGTCAAGGCGGCGTAAGGGTATCTGGGTATCTTGCCGGGGATACGTGCGCCGACGAACGCGCGCCGCCACATGATTGGCCTTATGCAAGGTCATGGAAAGTGATGGCGCGCGGTTGCCTTGCAGAGCACCGCGCGCTAGCACAATCTCAAACGCGCGGAGCGGCGGCACCTGCGTATGATCGAAACCATCAAAGAGATCATCGGCGAGAACCGTGCCCTTACGGTGGTGGGCATCGTGTTGCTGCTGCTGGTATTCGTGCCGAGCGCGCGAGCGGTGGCCCAGGTGTCGCTGCGCATTCTCGCCCGCATTCTTCTGCTGGTCGCGCTGATCGCGCTCGTCAGCGACGGCACGCGCACCATCGCCAACGACAGCGGGCTCGTGGTCACCTCGGCGCTGCAGTACTGGACCGAGCTTGCACCGGTCATGCTCGAAAACGTGAAGCGCACACTCTCGCTGAAAATCCATCCCGCGTTCTGGGACGGCGGGATCGTCCCCCTGCTCAGCCTGCCGGCCTGGCTCGTGCTCGGCGGTAGCGCGATGCTCATCCTCTATCTCGCCCGCAAGCGGCGCAAGACCAACATCTTCGTCAATGCCTGAGCGGAGCTTCGCATGAAGATGCTCGTGACAGGCGCGAACGGGCACGTGGGCTTCAGCGTCTGCAAGGCGCTCCTCGCGCAGGGCCATGAGGTACGGGCCTCGATCCGTTCGGCGGACGACGCGGCGAAGGCCGATCCGCTCCGCGCCCTTGGCATCGACGATATCGTCAGCCTCGACGTGCGCGCGCTCGAGCCGTTCGTCGAGGCGTGTCGCGGCATGGATGTGCTGGTCCACGTCGCTGCGACCTATGCCATGCATCCGCAGGCGCCGGCCGAGACGCAATCCATGCTGCGCGACAGCACCGAGGGCGCTGCCAATGCCGTGCGCGCCGCTGCGCGTGCCGGCGTGCCGAAGGTTGTGCTGACGTCCTCTGTCGCCGCCCTCCCGCGCGTAGGTCCCGCCGATCCGCCCGTGACGGAGGAGCATTGGGCAACCGAGCTCGATGTTCCCTACTTCCGCGCCAAGACGGAGGGCGAGCAGGCCGCGTGGAAGGCCGCGGACGAGACGGGCGTCAAGCTTGTTGCCATCCTGCCGGGCACGGTCGGCGGTCCCGATTTTAACCGCCGCACGCCCTCGCTCGGCTTGATCGAGAGCGTCATGCTTGGCTCCATGCGCCTCGGCGCGCCGAATACCAATCTCGCCTATGTCGATGTGCGCGACGTTGCCGCCGCCCACGTGCTGGCTGCTGAACGCGATGTCGCCGGGCGCTTCATCATCGCCAACGATCACGCGCCGACCATGCGCGAGCTGAGCCTGCTCATGCACTGGTCGGACGCCTCCACGCCAGCAGCGCCCGCCGTGCTCCCGGACTTCGTCATGAGCGCCGGTCCTGCTCTTGACTGGCTGCGCTCGACGATCTTTCACACGCCTCGCATGGTCACCCCGGCGCTGGTCGCCACCATGCGCGGCAAGGTCACGAAGGTCAGCAACGCCCGCGCCAAGGCCGAACTCGGCTGGAACCAGTCCATCGGGCTCGACCGGAGCCTTTCAGAAACCATGACCGCCATTCGGGCGCTGAGGCGCCGGGAAGGCCACAGGCGCGTCATCTGACGATTGCCGCCGCGGCGGACATTCTCCTCGGAACGGATGGCCATTGACTTTCGGGAGCCGTTTCATCATTTTCCCGGCCATGAGCACCGGTTTCGCCATCATCCGACGTTTGCGCGCGCGCCCGCTGGCGCGGCGGCGATGACGGCTTGCAGTCTTAAAGAAGCCCGTTGATCGATCGCCGCCGCCCTGACGCGGCTTTTTTTGTGCCCGCAAGCACCACCGCTCTCACATCAGGATCACGACCATGGCCACCACGACCGCTGCCAAGAGCAAGCCGACAGCCATCAAAGGCAAGGTCCCGACCGTCTTCATCGACGGTGAAGCCGGCACGACCGGCCTCGAGATTCGCGAGCGCCTCGCCGGCGCCACGGGCGTCGAGGTCAGGTCCATCGATCCCGAGAAGCGGAAGGATCCGGCCGCGCGCAAGGCCCTCATGGCGGACGTGGACGTCGTCATTCTCTGCCTGCCGGACGATGCCGCGAAGGAAGCCGTGGCGCTCGCGGACCAGCTCGGCGAGAAGAGCCCACGCATCATCGACGCCTCGACCGCGCACCGCGTCGCCGATGGCTGGACGTATGGCGTTCCCGAGCTGGCACCGGGCCAAGCCGAGGCGATCGCCACGTCGAAGCGCGTGACCAATCCCGGCTGCTATCCGACGGGCGGCATCCTGCTGCTGCGGCCGCTGGTCGACGCCGGCATCATTCCCGCTGACTATCCGATCACCGTCAACGCGGTCTCGGGTTACTCGGGCGGCGGCAAATCCATGATCCAGGCCTATGCGGATGGCACAGCGCCATCGTTCGAGCTGTACGGCCTCGGCATGACGCACAAGCATGTATCGGAGCTGCAGAAGTACAGCCATCTGACGCGGCGGCCGATCTTCGTCCCGTCCGTCGGCAACTTCCGTCAGGGTATGCTGGTGAGCGTGCCGCTTCATCTCGACACGCTGCCGGGCGCGCCGTGCCCGAAGGACATCGAGCTCGCCTTGGAGAAGTACTATCAGGGCCAGAAGCTCGTATCGGTGATCAAGGAGCCGGTCGTGGCGCTACCGCGTCTCGAAGCCGAAGCACTCAACGGCACGGATAAAATCGAGTTGTTCGTTTACGGGAATGCGGCGCTGAAACAGGCGGTGCTCGTCGCGCGTCTCGACAATCTCGGCAAGGGCGCCTCCGGCGCCGCCGTGCAGAACCTCGGGATCATGCTGGGGTTGGGATGAGCATCGAAATCCCCTCTCCCCGCAAGCGGGGAGAGGGTTAGGGTGAGGGGCGGCGGCATACGCAAACGTCGGCGCAAGTTCCCGCCCCTCATCCTAACCTTCTCCCCGTGAAGGACGGGGAGAAGGGACAACGGCGCATTCGCGTCAACCCGAAGCGACCGCCTCGAAACTCGCTGATAGCTGCAAGACCAGCTCGTTGAGCACGAAGCGACCGGCGCGAGTCGCGACGAGGCGATCGGGCGTCGGTTGTTGGATGAGCGCGAGCTTCTCCAGTCGCTCGATGGCCGCACGTGACGGTCGCACGCCGCCAAGCGCTTCGAGCCGCCCAAGATCGATGCCCTCGGCAAGACGCAGCCCCATGAGCAGCATCTCGTCGGCCTCTTCGGCACGCGCGAGCATCGTGTCCTCGACAATGGCGTGGTCGTGCTGCTCGACAGACGTCGCCCAGGCCTCGGGCTGGCGCTCCGTCATGAGCGCGTGGCGCTTGCCGTCGATAACGAGGCGGCCATGTGCGCCGGGACCGACACCCGCATAGTCGCCATAACGCCAATACGTGAGATTGTGCCGGCTTTCGGCACCTGCGCGCGCGTGGTTCGAGATTTCGTAAGCGGGGATGCTGGCCGCGTCCGTCAGCTCCTGCGTGATCTCATAGAGCGCATCGGCGAGTTCCGGCTCGGGCACGGCAAGCTTGCCGGCGCGATGCAGGCCGAAGAACGGCGTGCCTTCCTCGATGGTGAGCTGATAGAGCGAGAGATGATCGCGCATCATGCCAAGCGCTTCGCTCAGCTCCGCACGCCAGGCTTCGGGCGTCTGCGAGGGGCGCGCATAGATCAGATCGAAGGAGAAGCGCTCGAACGTGCGCGCGGCGATGTCGATGGCGCGGCGCGCCTCGGCGACGGAGTGAAGACGGCCGAGGGATTTCAGATCGCCATCGTTGAGCGCCTGCACGCCGAGCGACACGCGATTCACACCGGCCGTGCGATAACCGGCAAAGCGATCAGCCTCCACGCTCGACGGATTGGCTTCGAGCGTGATCTCCGCATCGCGTGCCACCAGCCATCCTCCAGCGATCGCATCGAGGATACCGCCGACAGTTTCGGGCTTCATGAGCGATGGCGTGCCGCCGCCGAGAAAGATGCTGGTCACCGTGCGGCCCGGCGCGAGCGCAGCCATGTGTGCGATCTCGCGCGCGAAGGCTGCGGCAAAGCGCGGCTCGTCGATGCCGGCCATACGCACGTGGCTGTTGAAGTCGCAGTAGGGGCACTTCGACGCGCAGAACGGCCAATGGACATAGACGCCGAAGCCGGGGTCTGTCGCTATTGGGCGATCGGCGTCGCGATCGCGCGACGAAAATCCCCCTCCCCCTTGCGGGGAGGGGTTAGGGGTGGGGGGCATCCCGACGGTGGAGGGCATCCCAACCGCAGATGTTCTGCGATCCCCCCCTCCCTTGCCCACCCCCACAAGGGGGGAGAGGATTTCGGCAGCGCCAGCTCTACCCATCGCGTTTATCCAAACACGCTGCGACGAACAGCGCGAAGGCGCGGGCGCGATGGCTGATCGCGTGCTTGGCGTCAGGCTCCATCTCGCCGAAGGTCAGCTCTTCGCCATCGGCAAGGAACATCGGGTCATAACCGAAGCCCTTGTCGCCGCGCGGCGGCCACACGAGCTGGCCGAAAACCTTGCCCTCGAAAACCTCCGTCTGGCCATCCGGCCACGCAAGGCAGAGCGCGGCGGTGAAGTTCGCGCGTCGCGCGTCGGGATCAGCCGCGAACTTCTCCTGCAGGGCCTGCTCGACGCGCTGCATGGCGTAGTTGAAATCCTTCGACGGCCCGGCCCAGCGCGCGGAATAGACGCCGGGATCGCCACCGAGCGCCTCCACTTCAAGGCCGGAGTCATCCGAAAGCGCCGGCAGACCGCTCGCTTTCGCACTGTGCAACGCCTTGAGACGCGCATTGCCGGCGAACGTCGTCTCGGTCTCCTCGGGCTCGCTGATGCCAAGCTCGCCGGCGGAAACGGCACTCATGCCGAACGGCCGGATGAGATCGTTGATCTCGCGGATCTTGCCCGGGTTGTGACTGGCGACGACGAGCCGCGTGCCGCGTTCGAGTTTGCGCATCAGGTGAGGCCCCATATTTTCGGTTCGGCAAACTCGAGACAGTTGCCCGCGGGATCGCGGAAATAGATCGAGCGCCCGCCGCTCGGCCACACGAAATCCGCTTCGATGGCAACGCCCGCTTTTTCGAGACGCTGCTTCCAGGCGTCGATCTCGTCGCGGCTCGCGCGGAAGCAGACGTGGCCTTCGCCAGTCGCGCCGTGTGGCGGTACGGGAAGCTTTGCATCCGCAGGCGGTGGCACGACGGTCGCTTGCGGGTTGAAGATCAGCAGCACCTGATCCCCGCAGCGATAGAAGAGCTGGCGCCCCGCGAGCTTGGAGAAGGGCACCATACCGAGCACGTCCGCGTAGAAGGCTTCCGTCGCGTCGAGGTCGACCGCGTACATGACGGTTTCGAGAATGCCGGCCGGCGGTGCCTTCTCGGTCATATCCAAACTCCTAACTTGTTCCTCCCCCCGTCGCGCCAGAGGCGCGCACTATACACGTGGGGGAGGTTAGGAGGGGGGGATTGCAGAACGATAGCGATGGGGTTCCCCCCACCCCTAACCCCTCCCCGCAAGGGGGAGGGGAATCGATGTCCATGCCTCAGCTCTTCTGGCCGCGATTGCGCTGCGCGAGCGTGCGCAGCCTCAGCGCATTGAGCTTGATGAAGCCCTGGGCATCCTTCTGGTCGTAGGCGCCCTGGTCGTCCTCGAAGGTGACGAGCGTCGAGGAATAGAGCGACTTTGGACTCTCGCGCCCGGTGACGATCACGTTGCCCTTGTAGAGCTCCAGCGTCACCTCGCCCTCGACATGCTCCTGGCTCTTGTCGATCAGCGCCTGCAGCATCTCGCGCTCGGGGCTGAACCAGAAACCGTAGTAGATGAGCTCCGCATAGCGCGGCATCAGCTCGTCCTTCAGATGCCCCGCGCCGCGATCGAGCGTGATGCTCTCCATGGCACGATGCGCGGCAAGCAGAATGGTTCCGCCGGGCGTCTCGTAGATGCCGCGCGACTTCATGCCGACGAAACGGTTCTCGACGAGGTCGAGGCGGCCGATGCCGTTGTCGCGACCGAGATCGTTGAGCGCCTTGAGCAGCGTCGCCGGACTCATCTTCTGGCCGTTGAGCGAGATCGCATCGCCCTTGGCGAAGCCGATCTTGATCGTCGTCACTTTGTCCGGCGCGGCCATCGGCGAGATGGTGCGCTGATAGACCATCTCCGGCGCCTTCTGCGCAGGGTCTTCCAGCACCTTTCCTTCCGACGACGAGTGCAGAAGGTTCGCATCGACGGAGAACGGCGCCTCGCCCTCCTTGTCCTTGGCGATCGGGATCTGGTGGCTGCGCGCGAAATCGAGGAGATCCGTGCGGCTCTTGAACTTCCATTCGCGCCACGGTGCGATGATCTTGATGCCGGGCTCAAGGGCGTAATAGCTGAGCTCGAAGCGGACCTGATCATTGCCCTTGCCGGTCGCGCCATGGCAGACGGCATCCGCGCCCGTCTTCCGCGCGATCTCGATCTGCGCCTTGCTGATCAGCGGCCGCGCGATCGACGTGCCGAGCAGGTACACGCCCTCGTAGACCGCATTCGCGCGAAACATCGGGAAAACGAAATCGCGGACGAACTCCTCGCGCAGATCCTCGATAAAGATGTTCTCGGGCTTGATGCCGAGCATGAGCGCCTTCTCGCGCGCCGGCCCAAGCTCCTCGCCCTGGCCGAGGTCGGCCGTGAACGTGACGACCTCGCAGCCGTACTCCTCCTGCAGCCACTTCAGGATGATCGAGGTATCGAGGCCGCCCGAGTAGGCGAGCACGACCTTCTTCACGGATTTCGGCGCGGATGACATGGCAGCTCGACCTCTCGGGCGCGGATGGGCTTTTGCGGCCGCAATATAGGGGGCGCGGCGGTCGCCGCAAGTGCCAGTGGCGGTCGCCTTGACATGGAAAGGTGGTTTCCGATCATAACAGCCATATGAATGGAAATGACCCTTCGCGAGACGCGCCCGATGAGGGCGTCCCAGCCTTTGGTGCGGCCCATGCGAGCGCCTACGCCGAGGGCCCGCCGCGACAGGTTCCGGGCTTTGCCGGCCTTCATCGCATGACGTCGCTGCTTCTGGCGGAGCGCGTTCCGGCAAACGGCCGCGTTCTGGTGCTCGGCGCCGGCGGCGGCCTCGAGATCAAGGCACTCGCCGACGACCATGCCGTCTGGACCTTCGATGGCGTCGACCCGTCGGCCGAAATGCTGCGGACGGCGGCGCAGATCGTGGGGCCGCACGCGGCACGCGTGCGCCTTCATAAGGGCTACATCGACGCCGCTCCTGAAGGGCCTTTCGACGGCGCCGTTTGCCTTTTGACCCTTCACTTCGTCTCGCCCGACCAGCGCCTCGAGACGCTTCGCCAAATCCGTCAGCGTCTGATGCCTGGCGCACCGTTCGCCGTTGCGCATATCAGCTTCGCACAGGCCGAGCCCGAGCGGAGCCTTTGGATCGGCCGGCACGTCGCATTCGGCGGAACGGCCCCCACGAACGTCGAGGCTGCCAAGCAGGCGATCGCGACGAGGCTCTCGATCCTCTCACCGGAAGAAGACGAAGCCATGCTGCGCGACGCTGGCTTCTCCGGCGTGAGCTTGTTCTACGCGGGCCTGAGCTTCAGGGGTTGGGTGGCGTACGCCTAATCTCAGGCAGGCGGCAGGTGCTTCCTGAGTAACGGATCGGAGGCGAGAATTTCCGACAGCCAGGGAATGAGCATTTCCGCTGCCCGGTAAGCCTCTTCCGACGAGGCATAGACGTGACTGGAAAAGAACTGCACCGGGGTCCACATCCCGGCGTCTTCAACGTCGCGTCTGAACTCCTCGAAGCCGAACGTCAGATCCGGCCGGCGAAATATATCCACGCACCTGTCGTGCTCACCGTTCTCGATGCTCGCGAAGACCAGCCACGATCTGTCGATCCGTCGCGACATCGCATTCGCTGTCCCGATCGCGCGCCTCAACCGCCGCCGAACGACTGGCGCATCCAATTCAGGCTTTGTCCGATGACATCGCCGAACATGAGAAGCACGAACGCCCAGAGGAAAGCCGAGCTCCAGTTGGCGAGCTGAAATTTGGGGCGCGGCATCTCGACGATGCCGGCAACGAGCGGCACCGAGGCTCTCAGCGGGCCCGAGAAGCGACCGAGAACGACCGCCCATGCGCCCCACTTCTCGAAGAATGCATGGCCCTTCGGGATGAGATCCGGATAGTTCCGGAGCGGCCACATGCGCGCGATCTCCTCGTGGTAGTGTTGGCCGAGCCAGTAGGAGAACCAGTCGCCGAGCGCCGCGCCGACGGCCGCCATGGTGAGAATGAACCAGAAGTCCAGCCCGCCGCTCGCACCGATGAGCGTGCCGATGGTCACCAGGATGGCCCAGAACGGCAGCACGAGGGAAACGAACGCCAGGGACTCGCCGAACGCGAGCACGAAAACGACCGGCCCCGCCCACGACTTGTGCTCTTTCACGAACGCGATGATCGCGTCCGCATAAGCTTCCAGTCCCATTCGCTCTCCCCAAATCTCCCCCTCTCCCCGCAAGCAGCGGCAAGAGGGGACAGCGTCGTGCGTTTAGCAGTCCGGTGAGTTCAAGCTCAAGTGATTGCTTCTGCGCGGCGGACAATCACGCCCGGTTGCGGCAGCCGCGCCGGCGCATCTCGCCCGCAAGCTCCTTCGAAACTTCGGCTGCGAGCATGGTGCCGCGCGACTTCTGCGCCGGCGAAAGACCACCCGAATGCGGCCCGTTCAGCGACGCCTGAGCTCCGTCGGCCTCGCGCTTGCCGTGGGCAAGCTCGTCGCATGAGAGATCACGCTTGCGGCTGCGGAAGGCGAAGAGGCGCACGCCGGCGGCGTAGGAGTGGGCACTCGGCTGCTCCCGCACCCAGCTCCGCTTGGGATCAGCCAGCATCTGCTTGAGGGCTGCACCGCGCGCCTCGACACACGGCGGACTATCATCGACGCAATCCACCCGTGGCGGCGGGTTGGCTGCGGTTTCGAGATTGACCATGGAACAGGAAGCGAGCGCGCACGCGAGCGCCATCAGCGAGGCAGGGATTAAAAGGCGCCCGATTGGGCGACGGACGGTCATGCGGCCCTCTTGTACGGAATGCAGTCGGGGCATAGAAGCCTCAAAAATGCGGCCATCTCAGCACCGGCCGCCGCTGAAATAACACAAATCAGTAACCGGAGTACTCACTTCCGGGCTAAGTCTCTGCCACAGGCAGATACCGTGCCCGAGAAGCCACCATCATCAGATCCAGGGAGAACGCACCTCATGGCGAACGCCATCAGAGTTCATCAGTACGGCGGCCCCGAGGCCATGAAGTACGAAAGCGTCGACGTCGGCGCACCGGGCTCCGGCCAGGTCAAGCTCAAGCAGCACGCGATCGGCGTCAACTTCATCGACGTCTATCAGCGCACGGGCCTCTACCCGCAGGCCTCCTTTCCCTTCACGCCAGGAAATGAAGGCGCGGGCGAGGTGACGGCTGTCGGCGCAGGCGTCACGGACCTCAAGGTCGGCGATCGGGTTGCCTATGCCGGTGCCATCGGCGCCTATGCCGACGAGCGCCTCGCGCCCGCCGACAAGCTCGTGAAACTCCCCGACTCGATTCCCTACGAGACCGGCGCCGCCATGATGCTGCAGGGCATGACCGTGCAATATCTCCTGCGCCGCACGTACAAGGTCGGTCCCGAAACGACGCTGCTCATGCACGCGGCGGCGGGCGGTATCGGCCTTATCGCCTGCCAGTGGGCGAAGCATCTCGGCGCGACGATCATCGGCACCGCGAGCTCAGAAGAGAAGTGCGCGCTCGCGAAAGCTGCTGGCGCGACGCACATGATCAACTACAAGACCGAGAACTTCGTCGAGCGCGTGAACCAGATCACGGGCGGCAAGAAGTGCGATGTCGTCTACGACTCGATCGGCAAGGACACGTTCCCGGCGTCGCTCGACTGCCTGAAGCCGCTCGGCCTGTTCGTAACCTTCGGGAATGCCTCCGGTCCGATCGACGCGTTCAACGCGGGCATTCTCGCGGCGAAAGGCTCGCTCTACATGACGCGGCCGACGCTCAACACCTACACGGCAACGCGCGCCGATCTCGTCGCCACGGCGAAGGATCTCTTCGACGTGGTTGCTTCGGGTGCGGTGAAGATCAACGTCAATCAGACGTATGCGCTGAAGGATGCCGCCCAGGCGCACAAGGACCTCGAAGGCCGCAAGACCACAGGCTCGATCATTTTGATGCCTTGATGTTTCTTGCCGCCGCCTGCTGGAAAGAGGTGCTGCCGCACTCCGCGGTGGTGCTATGGCGGCGGCGGCCATAGCGACAGGTCGGAGCAAGTGGCCGCCGGTCGCTGGGAAGACCCCACTTGTCCCCTCTCCCCGCCCTTGCGGGGAGAGGGTTAGGGTGAGGGGCGGCGGCATACGCCACGTTTGCAATTGGCGCCGCCCCTCATCCCGGCCTTCTCCCCGTAAGCACGGAGAGAAGGGGAAGAAAGCAGCGTCCTTCGCTATCGCCGCGCAACTATCAGGCGTAGCGAGCCGTCGTACTCGGGCGCCGCGCGCAGATGGCCGTGCTGCCGATCCCAGGCACCCGATGCGAGATCGCGCCGTAGGTGATCGACATAGCCAGCGGCCGTCGCCGCGCTCACGAAGCTCCACGCCGAGCACGCGAGACGCGCTGGGGGATCGAGCAGCCGCTCCGGCCGGCCGTAATACGCCTCGTTGAAACCATCGCGGCACATGAGCGGAATGGGCACCGGCAAAACCTCGCCGCGGCCTCCGAGAGCGTCTCGCATACGATCGAGCACCGGATAGCGCCGCGCCTCGGCGGCGAGCACGTCCGGCGCATAGTCGTTGAGCCAGAAGCGCTGAACCAGATCCGGGTCGCAGGAGAGAATGACCACGGACCCGCGCGTGACGCGGCGCATTTCGCGGAGACCATCATCCAGCCGCGTCCACTGATGCACCGAGAAGGTCGTCATCGCCGCGTCGAAGTGCTGGTCCGGAAAGGGCAGGCGCTCGGCAACCGCATCGATAGCCTGCGCGAGATGGGCAGGACGTTGCGCGCGCATGGATGCGGAAGGCTCGACGGGCGTTACGTCGCGGTCCGTCGGCTCGTAGGAACCGGCACCGGCGCCGACATTGAGCACCGACCGCGCCGCGCCGAGTGCACGCGCGATCAACGCCGCGATCGCCGGCTCGGGCTGTCGGAAGCTCGTATAGTCGCGTCCGATCGTGCCGTAGTCGGCATCGCCCGCGCTGCCGTCCGCTTTTCGCTCGGCCATGATCCCCACAAAAAACTTGGGGCGCCGAAGCGCCCCGCATTCACACTTTTTCTTTGAGGGTCGTCGGACCGCCGAGCGGCGCCGAGGCTTGCCGGCCGATCTGCGAGCCGGGCTTTGGCGTTTTGCCGGCCGCGAACCCATCTAGAACCTTCTCGAAGAGCTCCGGCGTCAGGTCTTCGTAGGTATCCTTGAAGATCTGCACCATGGGCGCGTTGGCGCAGCTCCCGAGGCACTCGACCTCCTCCCAGGAGAAATTGCCGTCGGCGGAGAGGTGATGCGGATCATGATGAATGCGCTTGCGGCAGACTTCCTTGATCGCCTCAGAGCCGCGCAGCATGCATGGCGTCGTCCCACAGACCTGAACGTGCGCCTTCTTGCCGACCGGGGAGAGCTGGAACATCGTGTAGAAGGTCGCGATCTCGTAGACACGGATGTAGGCCATATCCAGCATGTCGGCGACATAGCGGATGGCCGGCTCCGGCAGCCAGTTGTCGTGCTGCTCCTGAGCGCGCCAGAGCAGAGGGATCACGGCCGACGCCTGCTTGCCGGGCGGATACTTCGCGATGGCCGCCTCCGCCCACGCGAGGTTCTCGCGCGTGAAGTCGAACGTTGCCGGCTGGTCGGGGTGCAGTCTGCGGACGGACATGGAATTCCTGCTGATCGTGCCTTGAGTGCGTCGCCGCATGGTGATGGCACGGCTCGGCTCATCGGGCAATGGCCACGCCGCCGCGGCACGATCGATCGTCAGTCGACACCGAGCAGCCAGCCGAGCAGCATCAGCGCCGAGGCCGCCGGCGCCAGCAGCAAGGCGCTCTGGGCACCGACCTTGAGCAGCAGGATCCAGAGCAACGCGCCGAGGAGACCGAGCAGGACGACCAGGAGAAAGGCCCCGCTACCGAGCGCCGCGCCGGAGACGAGCGCGAGCACCATGGCGCCGAGACCGATCAGGCGGGGCAGAACCGGTCGCTCGGCCTGCCAGACTCCCATGGGCCAGGCACTTCGGATGGCTACCCATCGGTACGCCACCAGCGAGAGACCCCAGGCGAATGCTGCCACGGCACACGCGACCATCACGGCACTGGACATGCGCGCTGCTCCCCGATCCGACATCCGCGTCCAGCCCGCGCCGCGGAGCACGAGCGATAGTGCCGCATGGATTATAAGCCCATGGCACGACGTCGACTTCTGCTCAGACGGCGACCATGTGGACAACTTCGGTTCGCCGGCACGCCATGCGGAGACTTTTCAACCACGCGTCATAACGAGCGAGGCGCGTTCGCGTCATCGCCTCGATAGCGCGACATGCCACGAAGTCTGCTGCTTCTCCGTGGCTTATCCAATTTTCTCGGGAGAGAAAAACCGGCGGCCGACATCACGACCTGCGCTCTGGGCCACGCGATCTGTGTCCTTTGCGCAACCCTTGTGTGCGGCCGTACGGTTTGACGGGCCTGAGAGCAGCAACTACGCCTGACTTTTGCGTAAACCATACTAATCTGCGTGCGACGCTCTTCCGAGGCCGCGAGCGATGCTCATACGTATGCTGACCGCCCTTCTCGCGACTGCCGCCTTCTCGGCCAGCGCACTTGCACAGGCGCAAGGCTGTGGCCCGAAAAGCTTCTCCAAGATCGTGGACGACACCGCCGCCAGCCTGCGCCGCCACAGCAGCGAGACGCAGCCGCGCATCCAGGCGGGGGTCAGTCAGCTCAAGGCCCGCTATGGCTGGCGCGATGCGGAACAGGCTGAGCGCGCGCGCGAGCTGCTGAGCGACGCCGAGAGCGAGGCCCTCGATCACAAGGCCGCCCAGCTCCTCGCCTCGATGGACCGCATCTCCGAGGAAGGCACACAGCGCCCCGGCGACTGCGCCAAGCTCGCGGAATTGCGCGCGACGGCGTCCGCTCTCGGGGCCACGGTGCGCAAGAAATCCGATCTCGTGCTCCGGCGGATCGATACCGCGCTCAAGGCACCTTCCGGCCAGCTGCCCTTGCGGCAACCCGAAGCTGCGTTGCCCCGCGCGCCATCGCTGAGCACGCTGTCGCGTGCGCCTTCGCAAGCGCAGGCCATCGAGGTCTCGCGCCCGAGCCTCGACGCGCATCCGACCGAAACCGCGACGGCCGCGGTCACTGCCGCCCCGTGGGCCACGCCCTGGGCCGCGCCGCTGGTCCCGACGCCGGCAGAACCCGCCCCGCTCGGTCAGTGGACCGTGACCACCAAACCCGAGGCGGCCGATCCGTCGGCTGCCGTCACACCACCGCTGCCGGTGCCGCGCCGGGTTGCAGCCATAACGCCGTCAGTCGCGCCGATCCCGCCACCGGCAAAGTCCGGTGCGCCGAAGCCGGCAGCAAGCGAGACGTACTCGATCGAGGAGATCAACAGCGCGGCGCGTGGCGGACTTCCCAACTGGTCGGCGAATGTCGCCGGCGTCATCGAGCACGCCTTCTCGCAATACGGCCGGCCGACCGCTTATGTCATCGGCAATGAAGGCGGCGGCGCATTCATCGCCGGCGTGCGGTACGGCAAGGGCAAGCTCTATATGAAGGGCAAACCTGTTGGGACGGTCTATTGGCACGGTCCGTCGGTAGGCTACGACTTCGGCGCGGCCGGCTCCGAGACCTTGTTCCTGATCTACGGGATGCGCGAAGCACGCGACATCTATCGCGGCTTCTCCGGCGTCGACGGTGCGGCCTACTTCATCGGCGGCGCGGGCATCACATTCCTCAACAACGAGGAAATCATCATGGCGCCGATCCGCACGGGCTACGGTTTCCGGCTCGGCGCCAGCGTCGGCTACGTGCGCTTTGCATCGAAGCCGACCTGGAACCCCTTCTGAGCAGGCAATAGACCGCCGCTATTCGGGACGAGGCCTGCGCACGCCGACACCACGTCATTCGGCGGCATCACTCTGGTATTCGAGCGCCGGCGGTGACAGCGCATCGATCTCCTGCAGCGCCTTGCCCGCAATGCCTTGAAGGTCGCCGTACATGCCGACGGTGGCCTCTATGACGCCTCGGATCTGAGCTTCCCGCTTGGCCCACAGACGCATGGTGGCCTTGCGCTCCTTGTCGAGATCGGCCTGCATGTCGGAGAATTTCTCGACGATCGCCTCGACGCGGTGCCGGAAGCGCGGGCCGGTCAGGTACTCGTAAACGAGCTCCATCTTGGTCTGCTGGCCGTCACCGGCCTGCCGCACCTTCGCGATCTCGATCAAGGACTGTCGCAAGGCGATCGCGACCGGAATCGCGCATCGGTGCTCCGCCACCCAGATGCCGTCCACGTGGTCGAATACCGTCACACCCTTCGGCAAGGCATTCGAGATCAGCAGCGCGATCTCGGCGCTGGCGGATCTCTGGTCGTCACGCAGCTTGGCGAGCCAGCCGTCACTCCAGTTCTTGGTTCGCTTGGATTCCCACAGAATGGTCCCGCAAGCCTGCCCGGAAACGCCCAGCACCCGCTGCAGCACGTCACCGCCGAACTCGCCCTTCGGCACCGGCTCGATGAGATCCAGCGGAAACTTGGAACGCAGCAGCGACTCGAGCTCCAGCTCCTGAACCTCGCCCTGGAGCTGCTGCGATCCCTGCTCGGCCTTGCGCTTCAGCTCCTCGATCTGGCGCTGCATGGAGGAAATCTGCTCCTCCTTCTCGAGCACGCGCAGTCTCAACGCCTCCTCGCCCTCCTGCCTAGCCTTGTCGCGCACCGCAGTGAGGGACTCCTGCACCTTCTTCTCGATGGTGAGCTCCATCTCGCGCCGGGCGTCATCGAGCTCGCGCTGCTTGCGGATCAGCTCGGCTTGGGCGGCTTGCGCTTCGGCGAGCTTGGCGTCGCGCTGTTTCAGCACCTCCTGCAGCTCGCTTAGATCCTTTGTCTTCTGCTCGAGCTCCGTCGCTGCCAGAGCCCTCGCCTTCTTCGCCTCATCGGCCGCGATGGCGGCGCGCTCGGCCTTCACCTTGGCCGCGACCTGCTCGTCGATAGAGGCTTTGGCCGCGGCGAGCTCGCCCTCTTTGGACTTGAGCGCGGCCTCGCGCTTGGCGACCTCGGCATTCTTGGCCGCGAGCGTCTTCTCGAACTGCCGGCGCGTCTCCGCGATCAGCGGAGCCGCGAGCGACTCGGTCAGCTTGATCTCGGTGCTGCACGTCGGGCAGTGAATAACGGGCTGATTCATAGGCTTCCATCCGGCGGAGGAACCGGCATGACCGCACCCCCGCTCAACAATTTGACGAACCGGCAGCCTAGCATATGTTCTCTAATTGTTCCACAGGGGAATTGCGCTTTTCCACGGCAAACTGGGCGGAATTGCCGGAGGAGCGGAGTGGAGGAGACGCGGAACTTCCCCTCTCCCCGTGAAATACGGGGAGAGGGGATATGCTCAATTCCGCCCGACGTTCGCGATGCGCGTCGGTACGCCGAACTCGCGGTTGCAGATCTCGGCGAGCTTGGCCACACCCTCGCGAATGGTCTCCTCGCTCGGGTTGGCGTAGCACAGGCGCAGCCGCGACTGGCCGTGCGCCGGATCGACGGACCACTCCGCTCCCGGATTCAGTGAGACGCCCTCCTTGCCCGCCGCCTGGAACAGCTTCGCCGTATCGACGCTGTCCGGCAGCTTGATCCAGAGGAAGATGCCGCCCGGCGGATAGTCGAACTCCGCCGCCGTACCAAAATTCGCGCCGACCGCCTCGACGAGCACGTCGAGCTTGCGCTTCAGCGTCTTGCGCAGCGCCACCACGTGCTTGTCGAAATGCGCCTCGCAGTATTCCGCCATGACCATTTGCTCGATGGCGCCAGTGCCGGAATCCGTCTTCAGCGGCAGGATACGGCTCATCAGCGGCCAGCCCGCCACGATGTAGCCGAGCCGCAGCGCCGGCGCGATCGACTTCGAGAACGAGCCGACGTGGATCACGCGATCGTCGCCCGCGAGGCCGCGCATGGCCGGCGGCCGCGTGCCTTCCCAGACGAGATCGGAATAGCACTCGTCCTCGAGGATCGGCACGCCATAGCTCTCGCAGAGCTTGATCACGGCCTGACGCCGATCGAGGGGCAGAACGCTCGCCGTCGGGTTCTGCACCGTCGGGATCGTGTAGAGATATTTCGGCCGGATGCCCTTCGCCTTGAGATCGGCGAGGATGCGCCCGAGAGCTTCGACGTCGAGGCCCTCCTTGTCGAGCGGCAGCGGCACCATGTTGACGCCGAAGCGCTTCACGCGCGTCAGGAAGCCGCCATAGCTCGCCTCCTCTACGATGATCGTATCGCCCTTCTCGAGCAGCAGCGCGTTGATGAGCTCGAGCGCCTGCTGCGATCCGCCCGTCACGAGGATATCGTCGGCCGCGCAGGTGATGCCGGCCTCGCGGCCGAGCTTCTTCGACAGGAACTCGCGCAGCGGGCGATAGCCCTGTGGACCGCTCTGCAGGCCGTACGTCGCGAGCGTCGAGCCTTCGCGCTTCAGGACCTTGCTCGCCGCCGCGATCAGATCGTCCACCGGAATGCTGTTCGCATCATTGTGGCCGCCGACGAAGTTGTATTTTGGAAAACCGTTGTACTTGGGGGCAGCCGCCGGAAGGTTGGCGCGGAGCAGCGGAGCGTAGTCGATCATGCGGGCATTTCCTCGCGTGGTTTGTTGGTGAACGCCCGTCCCAGGTGCGCGCGTTTGCAGCCAACATTGCAGACGCCGCCGAGGGCGGCAAGCGCGTGGGGAGGGCCGAGCTGCCATGCGCCCGCGCAGGGCTCCCGCGCCTTGCTTCCGAGCGGATTTGCCCGCTACTGTCCGGACAAACAATCCAAACCGGGAGAACGCTCATGGCCACTGAGACTGCCGCCCCAGAAATCCGTGCCTTCTGGCAGCCGGGATGCACGAGCTGCCTGCGCATGAAGGAATTTCTCCAGCGCCATGGCGTGCCGTTCACGTCGGTGAACGTGCTCGAGGAGAAAGGCGCCATGGAGGAGCTGGCCGCGCTCGGCTATCGCACCGTGCCGATCATTCGCCGTGGCAATGATTCCGCCAACGGACAGGTTTTGCGCGATGTCGCCCGCGTCGCCGGCATTCCTTATGGCGGCACGAAGATCCACCCGCCGGCCGAGCTCATGCGCCGGCTGACCGAGGTCCAGGCGGCGGCGCGGCGCTTCTTCGGCCAGATGCCAGAGGAGAAGATCAACAATTTCCTCCCGAACCGGCCGCGCACGTACGCCCAGCTCGCCTATCACATCTTCAACATCGCCGACGCGTGGCTCGAGCACGAGGTCGACGGCGAGCCGCTGAAAGAGGGCGCGTACAATCGCGTGCCGCCCCCGGAGATGGACAGCAAGGCCAAGGTGATGGCCTACGGCGAGGATGTCTGGCGCCGCCTCGATGCGTGGTGGCAGGCCGAGGGCGCGAAGACGAATTTTCAGGACAAGGCCAAGGTCTACTACGGCGACCAGTCCAAGCACGAGTTCTTCGAGCGCACGACATGGCACTCGGGGCAGCACGTGCGCCAGTATACGCTGCTCCTTCAGACGCTCGGCGTCATGCCGGACAGCCCGCTTCCCGATACGATCTGGGAAGGCCTGCCGATGCCGGTGAAGGTCTGGGACGACGAAAAGCCGTTCGTGGCAGCATAAAATATCCCTTCTCCCCGTTCTTACGGGGAGAAGGGACCTGTAGCGTTCGCCGTGAGCGGTCAGCTCATGCAAAAGGCGGCGTCCCGCGAAGGACGCCGCCCTATTTATTTCAGCCGCTGACGGCTCACTTCACGCCGTAGACCTCGAGCGTCGCGGCGCCGCGGAAGTTCGGCCGCGCGCGATAAACGAACTCGATGCGGTCGATCGAGCGCGGCTCGCTACCGCGGAGATCGATCGGATCCGTGCGCTGGCCCGCACGCAGCACCCGGCGGAACTGGACGTCATCCGGAGGACCGCCACGGCCACTGTAGAAGATTTTCATGTCCAGGATCTCGATGTCGTTATCGAGCGCGCGGAGCGCAATGCGGCTGAAGCGGCCTTCGCGGCGACCGACGCGAAGGACATCGCGATCGACGGCGAAACCGATCTTCTGCGCGCCGAGCAGCTCGACCTGAGGTCCTGGAGCGGGGCCCGGGCCCGGAGGTCCGCGACGCGCGACGCGCGCGTCGACACGCAAGCGCGCCTCACCCTTGAAGCTGAGCTTCGAGCGATAGACGAACTCGATCTGCCGCAGATAGCTGCGATCGCCGCGCAGATCGATGTTGATGCTCTGCCCGCTTCGCACCATCCCGTCGACCCGGAAATCCTCGGCGAAACCGTTGAGGTACACGACGCGGACATTCATGATGTGAATGTCGTTGCGCTCGGCGGTCAGGCGCAGATCGCTGAACGGCCCTTCGCGGCGGAACCAGTCCTCATTGTGATTGAGCCGCAGCACATCGCGATCGACCATGAAGCCGACCTTCTGCTCGCCGAGGTTCACCCATCGGTCGCCGCCCGGCCCTCTCTGCGCCGTAGCCGGCGCAATCATCAACGCGAATAGCAGCGCCACAGCACTTGCAATGCGGAACATTGCCGAACTCCCTTCCCTGTCGTTCTTCCCTACGGAGCGAGTTGGCCAGACCCGCGATCCAGATGGCCCGCCACATTGGTCGTATGAATGCCTGTTCGCGTGACAACGGCGCGACGTCGGCTGTGCCCCGCAGAAACGCCCTCGACGGCGCATCTCCAAGCGCACCACGGCGCGCTCAGTACGCACAAATTACGGTTAAAGGTGAGCACCGCCTATTTCAATGTGGAAAAGATCCTGATCCAATCCGGATCAGGCGAGCCCGATCATCCGGCGAATATCGGCGGGAGACGCCCCGCCGGCTCTGAGCTCAGCGAGGCTCGTGTCGCGCGCGCTTTTGGCGAGCTTGCGGCCGCTCTCGTCCATGATCAGGCGGTGATGCGCATAGACCGGCGCCGGCAAGCCGAGGAGGACCTGCAGCAGGCGGTGGATGTCGGTTGCGGCGAGCAGATCCCGCCCGCGCGTGACGTGCGTGATGCCCTGCTCGGCATCGTCCACGACGACGGAAAGGTGGTAGCTGGTCGGCACGTCCTTGCGCTGGATGACGACATCGCCCCAGCGCGCGGGATCGCAGGCGAGACGCTGCGCACCGCCGGCCTCGTCCAGCTCGATGAAATCGAGCGGCCCGCCATCGAGACGATCGCGAGCCAGCGCCAACGCACGCGTCATGTCGAGCCGCATGACGAACGGCTCGCCGCGCTGCCGACGCGCCGCGACGTCCACGGCCGGCATGTGCCGATGGAGGCCCGGATAGAGCGGCGCGCCATCGGGATCGCGCGGCGTCCCCGCGGCCGCGCTTGCATCGGCGATCTCGCGGCGGCTCGCGAAGCAGGGATAAAGCAGGCCCATCTCGGCGAGGCGCGCGGCAGCAGCCGCATAGCGGTCGAGATGCTGCGATTGGCGCAGCACCGGCTCCTCCCACGGCACACCGAGCCAGGCGAGATCGCGGAAGATGCCCTCGACGTGCACCTCGCTCGACCGCTCCGGATCGATGTCCTCGATGCGCAGCAGATAACGTCCGCCGAGCCGGCGCGCCCACGCGAGGCCCGTGAGTGCGGAAAGGGCGTGCCCGAGATGGAGCGGGCCATTCGGGCTCGGCGCGAAGCGCAGCACGGGTCTGCCGGTAGGTGTCATCCTCGCAACTCATTTGCTTGCCGCCGCCAGCGTCCGAGATGCTATGCGAGCAGATACGATGCAAGCACTGGCGCACGCAGCGTCACCATCATGATACGCGGACCGCGAGGCGACGACACGCGATGATCGATCGAACCGGTTTCATCCTGGCCAACACGCGGCTCCTCGCGCCGCCGCTGGTGCCGGAGATCCGGCTTCATCTGGCCGAAGAGTCGCTGCCCATCTGGCGCAAGACCGAAGAGGAGCTCGGCGCGATGGGCCTGCCGCCACCGTACTGGGCTTTTGCCTGGGCCGGCGGACAGGCGCTTGCCCGGCACATCCTCGACCGTCCCGAGACCGTGGCCGGCAAAGGCGTGATCGATATCGGTGCCGGATCGGGCATTGCCGCCATCGCCGCCGCCAAGGCCTGCGCGCGGCATGTCTCGGCTGCGGATATCGATGCGCTGGCTGTTGCGGCCATGGGCCTCAACGCAGCCGCGAACGACGTTGCGATCGCCGCGACCACCGACGACTGGCTGAGCCTTGATGCGCCGCAAGGCGAGATCGTTCTGGTCGGCGATCTCTTCTACGAGCGGCCGCTCGCCGAGCAGGTCATGGCATTCGTGCGGCGGAAGGCGGCACAGGGCAGCACGGTGCTCGTCGGCGATCCGCGCCGGAGCTATTTTCCGGCGGATGTTTTCGAGGCGGTCGCGCACTACGAGGTGCCGGTGACGCGCGAGCTCGAGGATGCGGAGATCAAGCGGGCGGCCGTCTGGCGGCTTCGCGATTGAGGGAAATGGAAGCGGGCATGACGCAGCTCTCGATGATCAACTACAGCGCCATTCTTCTCGCCGCGGCCGCGGGCTTCATCTTCGGCGGACTGTGGTACGGACTCTTCGCAGCCCGCTCGGGCGGAGGCGAGAATGGCCGTGGCGCTCCCACCCCTTTGCTGCTCGTCGTCACGTTCATGGCTCAGGTCGTGATGGCCGTGATGCTCTCCGGCATTCTGGTGCACGTCACGCGCAGCGGCATCCCGTTCACGCTACGCAGCGGCATCTTCTCAGCCGTCATGATCTGGATCGGCTTTGTGATCACCACACTGGCCGCGAGCAATGCACTTCACGGCGCGCCGTTCTTGCGAACGCTCGTCGACGGCGGCTACTGGCTCGGCGTGCTGCTCATCCAGGCCACCGTGCTGGTCTTGATGACCGCATAAGCCCGGCACCGGACCTTAAAGCGGTTCGCCGCCGAAGGCCGAGACACCGCACGTCACGCGGCGCGCGCGCAGCTCACCACACACGCGATTGGCGGCGCTGGTGCTCTCGATCGGCCCTGCGATAAGGCGGTAGGTCGGTGCCTTGCCGCCCGTGGCAGGCACGAAACGCGCCTCGTAGTTCCTCAGGACTTCCTTGTGGCGCTCGGAGAGCAGCATCCAGCTCAGGCGAAGCGCATCGACGGATGGACCAGTGGCGATCTGCACACCGCGCGGGCTTTCGGGTGCCGTCGCCGCGGGCTTCACCTGCGGCGCACCGAATGTGACGCGATCGCTCTCGCGCGTCGGCGGTTTGCGTTCGGGAAGCTCCGCCTCGCGCGGCACGTCGACGACATGGCCGTCGACCGCGCGGCCCGGGAGCGCATCGGGACGTGTCGCCGGTCCGTCCAGCGGACCACGGTTCACGCTCGCCGTCGCGATCGGCAGCCCTTGCTCGGCCGTCCGCTGGCCTTCGACCGCCGCGAGCCGCGCGGCGAGGTCCTGCCTCTGCTCTTCGCTCGCGGCAGACTTGGCGCGAAGTGCCGCCGCCTCGCGCTGGACGGCATCAAGCGCGCTGCGCAACGCCTCGATGTCGGCGCGCGTCTGCTCGTCCTGAGCCTCGCGCGCACCCGCGTCGTTCGCACGCGGCTCGATGCCGACGAGCGTCGCGACCTGGTCGCCGAACCCCTCGGCCAGATCCGGGCGCACGGAGAGCGTGACGAGATACGTCAGGGCCATGCTCGACAGCACGACCCACAGCGCAACGTAATGGCGTGGCAAACCGCCGCGCTTACGCTGCGGTGCATGGCTAGCCAGATTGCGTTCCACGATAACCCCCAAGCTCCCCCGGAGGACCTGCCTACACGGGCACGACCTGCCTCCCTGCGGAGGCAGGATGGACGACCCCCATCCCACGCCCGCTGTAATCGGGCCCTGAGTCGGGGGGTAGGGTCAACGCATCAGCGGAAATAGTCAGGCGCCGGCTGTGGATTGGGCCGCTCGGACACGCCGGCCGGCGACCGCCCGACGGGTCTCCATCTGTGCCGGCGGAGCATCAATTCAAATGGAAGTCGGCCGCGGCGATCCTGAGCTCTCGCGGCGAGATCAGGGCCTTGTGGGCAACGGTAATGCGGAAAAGCCGGCCTTCGAGGTTCGCCGTCCAGAACTCGAGAAAGGCCTTGAGACGCGGAAAGCGCGGGTGAAGATCATATTCCTGCCAGACGTAGGTTTGCAGCAGCGAAGGATGATCGGGCAGGCGATAGAGAATTTCAGCCGTTGTCAGACTGAAGCCTTGCAATTGAGCGACGGTGTCCCGATCTGCCATGCATTGCTTCCTTTCTCGTCCCGGCTCGTATCCGACGAGAATATCGCGCCCGGCAACGATCGCAATCGCTTTATCAAGATATTTCATAGCATTAGCAGCCAACAGCCGCGGCTGCTAGCATCGCTCGGCACGCATACTGTCCGCACCTCGGGATTTCAAAATAGCTCTAGCCTCCGAAGCTGAAATCAGCCCACACGGAGGAAGCGCATCTTTGCTCAAAGCAAATGTAATCGACGTCGATATTTACGACTTATGCCCATATATCAGTCCGGGACGGTTCCGACAAAAGCACTTCTTGCCCTCGGCAATAATCACCAATATATTCCTGATCCTGTCGACATTCCCCCGGACGCCGTCTACTTGCTGGTCGCAAAATTGCACAAACGCATATTGCGCGACGCGCGAAACGCAAATAAAAAGGCGCCCCACAGCCCGAGTTTCAACATGGCCCAAATCCGCACCAAAGGAGCGCGAGGTAAGAAGATGGCGACCGTGAACTATGACAAGATGTCCCTGAAAGAGCTGCTCGAACACGAGGCACGCATCGCAAAGGCCATCGCCGCGGCTCGGAAGAGCGAGTTCACGCAGGCCCGCCAGAAGGTGATCGCGATGGCCGAGAGCCTCGGCTACAAGATCGAGGAGCTCACCGGCGCGGGGCGGCCCGGAAAGCGCGGAAACGGCGCGAAAGTCGCGGTCAAATTCCGCAACAAAGATAATCCGGAAGAGACCTGGACGGGCCGCGGCCGGCAACCGAAATGGCTCGCTGCGAAGCTCGCCAAAGGTGCAAAGCTCAACGATTTTGCGGTCTGAAGCCGATAAGCGGGCACCAGCCCTTTTTCAGCTCGCCTCCTGAAATGCAAAGTTCATGGCCGCCGGTGTGCATTTCGCGCAGAACCAGCGGCCATTACTTTTTGCGGCGTGAGCACATGTCCCTGACGCGGACCTTGCCTGCGCACCGCCGTAGCGCGCCGGCATCAGCGGTCCGGAAATTCAGCGCCACCGCCTGAACTTGCGGCAGCCAAACCGCTACCCGAGCGTCACACGAATCACCTATCATCCTGCGCAAGGCGGCTTTTCCCGCTTTGCGAACCGGCATGAATGCCGGGCGCAGGTAGTTGTGTCGCTTATCTGCAGCCGGGGCGCTCGCGCGCGGCCGGCAACGCAACGAGCGAGGGAATGCTGGCGAGTTACTCGAACAGCAAAGTCGGGATCCGGCGGACATGGATGGGGCCGCCGCCTGATCGTCCCCCGTCTACGATCATGATGCTCATCCTCACCAGCCTTCATTGCACCCGATACGACGGAATCTGTCGCCCGTTCGGCGCCGGAGCACGCGCACTGCGCCGCTCCGTCCTCGCGCGGTCGTCCGAACTTTCTCGGCAGGGAAATGTGGGGGTTCCCAACGACGATGGAGTGGCCAATGCCAACACGCCGTCTTCCAGTTCGCAGTCGCTCGGGTCCGACAACCGGCAGGTCCGGTTGGAACGGGCCCAGGAGCCGTAGGCTTTTCGAGTTCGACGATCTGCGCTGGCGTGTCAAACCACTGCATCCGCCAACTAGGCCCTGATCACGTACCCGCCGTCACGACGGCCACAATGAAAAAGCCGGCCCGTTGGCCGGCTTTGTTTTTTATTGCCGCGGGCTGCCGGGAAGAGGTGCTCCGCAACCGGCTTGTGATGCTATGCCCGCGGCGGCCATAGCGAGGGGACGGAATTCGCTGCAGGCGAGCACGCCTCTTCATGAGCGCGCGACTGCGCGCCGGCCGGTAGGCCGTCCTGCAAAAATCAACCCCGTTTCGGCTCGTAGTTCAGCACGGGTGCGAGCCAGCGCTCGGCCTCGGCGACGGACCAGCCCTTGCGCCGCGCGTAGTCCTCGACCTGATCGCGTTCGATCCGGCCAACGCCGAAATAGTGGCTGTCAGGATGCGCGAAGTAGAGCCCCGAAACCGACGCGCCGGGCCACATCGCAAAACTCTCCGTCAGCGCGATGCCCGTTGCGGCCTCGGCATCGAGAAGCTGCCAGAGCGTCCCCTTCTCGGTGTGGTCGGGCTGCGCGGGATAACCGGGCGCCGGCCGGATGCCCTGGTAGTTCTCGAGGATCAACTCATCGCTGCTGAAAGCCTCATCCTTCGCATAGCCCCAGAACTCCCGGCGCACGCGCTCATGCATACGCTCGGCAAAGGCCTCCGCGAAACGGTCGGCAAGCGCCTTGAGCATGATGCGGCTGTAGTCGTCCGTCTTCTTGATATGCGCCTCGATGGCCTCTTCTTCGCCGATGCCAGCCGTAACGGCAAAGGCGCCGATGTAATCCTGGCGACCGCTCTCCTTGGGCGCGATAAAGTCCGCGAGCGCGGTGTGAGCACGATTGCGGCCCGGATCGCGGGCGATCTGCTGGCGTAGCGTATGCAGGATCGCGACCGGCGCATTGCGGCCGTCCTCGGCGTAGACCTCGATGTCATCCCCGCTGGCATTCGCCGGCCAGAAGCCGATGACCGCATTGGCCGTCAGCCACTTCTCCTTGACGATGCGATCGAGCAGGGCCTTCGCGTCATCGAGGAGCTTGCGTGCCTCGGAGCCGAACTTCTTGTCGTCGAGGATCATCGGATAGCGGCCCTTGAGCTCCCAGGTCTGGAAGAAGGGCGTCCAATCGATATAGGGCACGAGTTCGGCGAGATCGTAGGAGGCAAGCCGCGTGACGCCCATGGCCGCCGGCCGCACGGGCTCGTAGCTCGTCCAGTCGACCTCGAATCTGTTGTCGCGGGCCGCCGCAACGGTGATGCGTTGCTTGCTCTGCTCGGACTTGAGATACGCCCGGCGCGCCTTCTCGTATTCGGCACGGATATCGGCGACGTAAGGCGCGCGGTCGGTGTCCGACAGAAGCTTCGAGACCACGCCGACCGCGCGGCTCGCATCGAGCACGTGAATGGCCTGGTTGCGTACGTAGTTCGGGCTGATCTTCACGGCCGTATGGACGCGGCTCGTCGTGGCGCCGCCGATCAGCAGCGGTACGTCGAAACCCTCGCGCTCCATCTCGGCAGCGACGGTGCACATCTCGTCGAGTGAGGGCGTGATCAGGCCCGAGAGACCGATGACGTCCGCCTTCTCCTTCTTCGCGACCTCGAGGATCTTCGCCGCCGGCACCATGACGCCGAGATCGATGACCTCGTAGTTGTTGCACTGGAGAACGACGCCGACGATGTTCTTGCCAATGTCGTGCACGTCGCCCTTCACCGTCGCCATGACGACCTTGCCCGCCGCCGGCTTGTCGGCGAGACCCGAGGCTTCCTTCTCGGCCTGCAGGTACGGCTGGAGATAAGCCACGGCCTGCTTCATCACGCGCGCGGACTTGACCACCTGCGGCAGGAACATCTTGCCGGCGCCGAAGAGATCGCCGACGACGTTCATACCGTCCATCAGCGGCCCCTCGATGACGTGGAGCGGCTTCGCAGCGGCCTGCCGCGCCTCCTCGGTATCGGCCTCGATGAAGTCCGTGATGCCGTGCACGAGCGCGTGCGTGAGCCGCTCTCCCACCGCACCCTCGCGCCATGAGAGATCGGCTTCCTTGCGCTTGGCGCCGTCGCCCTTGAAGCGCTGCGCCGCCTCGAGCAGGCGGTCCGTGCCGTCAGGACGACGATTGAGGATCACGTCCTCGCAGAGGTCGCGCAGCTCGGGATCGATGTCGTCGTAGACCGGGAGCTGACCGGCATTGACGATGGCCATGTCCATGCCCGCCTTGATGGCGTGGTAGAGGAACACCGAATGCATGGCCTGGCGGACGGTCTCGTTGCCGCGGAACGAGAACGACAGGTTCGACACGCCGCCCGAGATGTGCACGTGCGGGCAGGCTTCCTTGATGCGCCGCGTCGCCTCGATGAAGTCGAGGCCGTAGTTGTTGTGCTCCTCGATGCCGGTCGCGACCGCAAAGATGTTCGGATCGAACACGATGTCCTCGGGCGGAAAGCCGACCTTCTCGGTGAGCAGCTTGTAGGCCCGCTTGCAGATCTCGACCTTCCGCTCGGCCGTATCGGCTTGCCCGACTTCATCGAACGCCATCACGACCACAGCCGCCCCGTAGCGGCGCACGCGGCGCGCTTGCTCGAGGAAGGCCTCCTCGCCCTCCTTCATGCTGATCGAGTTGACGATCGGTTTGCCCTGGACGCACTTGAGACCGGCCTCGATCACGCTCCACTTCGAGCTGTCGATCATGACGGGCACACGCGCGATGTCGGGCTCGGAGGCAATCATGTTGAGGAACGTGGTCATGGCCTTCTCGCTATCGAGAAGACCTTCGTCCATGTTCACGTCGATGATCTGGGCACCGCTCTCGACCTGCTCGCGCGCGACGGCGAGCGCGGCGGCATAGTCGCCCGCCTCGATCAGTTTCCTGAACTTGGCCGAGCCGGTGACGTTGGTGCGTTCGCCGATATTGATGAAGGTCGCCGCGGTTGGGGGCGACTGAGTTGCAGAGGTCATGGAGAAGCGGGATCCGGCAATGCTGCATCGGGGGCCCGCGTCCGACATGGCCGCAGGCATTGGCGGCCACGTGTATATGAAATCGCCGTAAACTCAAAGATGCGGCATCGTCACGCCCGCAGGCCTTGCCTGTGCCACAAAAGCAGAACGCTCGCCCCTGTGGGGAGCGAGCGCTCTGTTTGATACCGCGGCTGACGGCAACGCAGGCTGCTGTCAGGCCAGCGAGAAATCAGGTGCCGCTGCCGGCGCTGTTGGCCGTGCCGAGCTCGGTGCCGATGGTCGTGAACGTGGTACGGAGCTCCGTGCCAACCGTAGAAACGACCGTGATGATCGCAACAGAGATAAGGGCGGCGATCAGGCCGTACTCGATGGCCGTCGCGCCCGACTCGCACTTCGCAAAACGAACGAGGGTCTTCATGATATCACTCTCCCACTCTGACTAACTCCGCGACCCAGTGGGTCGAAGCCCGCCGCTCATTGAGTTACCCGGCCGAACTTGCGATCACCCTACGCTCGCCGAATTAATGACAAGTAAAAATAGCATATTTCATAGAAAGAAATCCAGATTGGGAAACAACATATTAAATACAAGAACCTTGATGTCGAGTAAATAATCCCTCATCGCGATGGAATTACGCAAATATATACTCGAAATTACTTCTGATCATTAGCAGTCGTGCGACGTAGATCGTGGTTTCTCGTTGATTAATACGATCGCGCAGGAAGTCATGCGCGAGCATATCGCCCGTCGAAGCCGTCGGCGATGACGTGCTTAGCCTGCCAATAGGAACCTCGGCGGACCAGATCTGCAGGAAAGGAGGGCGCGAAGCCCCATCCGATGCTTGGCCGTCCGACAGGCGCGTGCTTCGATGGTCGACAATGATGCAAGCGCCGGCCGGCGACCGACAGGGAAAGGGAACGCTCATGAAGGTGGGAGATGCAATCGCGACGATCCTCAAGCAGGAGGGCGTCGAGTACGTGATCGGCTATCCGGTCAATCATATCCTCGAGCACGTCGCCAAGTTCGACATCCGCCCGATCATCGTCCGCCAGGAGCGGACCGGCCTCCATATGGCCGATGCGATGAGCCGCGTGACCTCCGGCAAGACCATCGGCGTATTCGCCATGCAGCACGGCCCAGGGACCGAGAACGCCTATGGCGGCGTCGCCCAGGCCTGGAGCGAGAGCATCCCGATCCTCGTGCTCCCCATGGGCTACCAGCGCCGCCTTGCCTGGATCGAGCGCAACTACAATGCCTCCGTCTCCATGCGCTCCATCACCAAGACCGCCGAGCCCATCACCTCCGCCAAGGAAATCCCGAACGTCTTCCGCCGCGCCTTCCAGAACCTGAAATCAGGCCGCGGCGGCCCGGTTCTGGTCGAAATCCCGGCCGACCTCTGGGCCGAGGAGGCCGATCCCAAGGACTATTTCGTGCCCCAGCGCGTCCGCACGGGCACTGACCTCTCAGCCGTCGCCGAGGCCGCCAAGATGCTGGTCGCTGCCAAGCGGCCGGTGATCTACGCCGGCCAGGGCGTGCACTGGGCCGAGGCCTGGACCGAGCTGAAGGAGCTCGCCGAGCTGCTCGCCATTCCGGTCACGACGAGCCTCGAAGGCAAGAGCGCCTTCCCCGAGACGCATCCGCTCTCGCTCGGCTCGGGCGGCCTCGCCATCCCGCAGGCCGTGCGCACATTCCTCGACAAGTCAGACCTCATCTTCGGCATCGGCTGCTCGTTCACCGAGACGAACTTCGGCGTGAAGATGCCGGCCGGCGCGAAGATCATCCAAGCGACGCTCGATCCGGGCGACATCAACAAGGACGTTCCGGTCGCGCTCGGCATCGCGGGCGACGCAAAGATCGTGCTGGAGGCGATGCTCGCCGAAGTGCGCAAGACCCACGGCGGCAAGAACAAGGATCACAAGAAGGTCGCCAAGGAGATCGCCGACACCAACGAGCCCTGGCTCGCCAAGTGGATGCCGAAGCTCACGAGCAACGACGCGCCGCTCAACCCCTACCGCGTGCTCTGGGAGCTGCAGAAGACCGTCGACGTCGCCAACACCATCATCACGCATGACGCCGGCAGCCCGCGCGACCAGCTCTCGCCCTTCTGGAAATCGACGACGCCGCTCTCATATCTCGGCTGGGGCAAGACCACGCAGCTCGGCTATGGGCTCGGCCTCGCCATGGGCGCCAAGCTCGCGAAGCCGGACAAGCTCTGCATCAACGTGTGGGGCGATGCCGCGATCGGCTTTACCGGCATGGACTTCGAGACGGCGGTGCGCGAGCGCATTCCGATCCTCTCGATCCTGCTCAACAACTTCTCGATGGCGATCGAGCTGAAGGTCATGCCGGTCTCGACCGAGAAGTATCGCTCGACCGACATCTCCGGCGACTATGCAGCCATGGCACGCGCCTTCGGCGGCTACGGCGAGCGCGTCGAGAAGCCGGGCGACATCGTCGCCGCCATCAAGCGCGGCATTGCCGCGACCGAGAAGGGCCAGGCCGCCCTCCTCGAGTTCATCACGTGCAAGGAAGTGGAAGTCTCGCGGCTTTAGTTTCCTGCCGCGGGCTCCCGGGAAGATGTGCATTCTTCTCCTTCTCCCCGTGCTCACGGGAAGAAGGTCGGGATGAGGGGCGGCACAATCGCAAACGTCGGCGTATGCCGCCGCCCCTCACCCTGGCCCTCTCCCCGCGCGCGGGGAGAGGGAAAAAGAACTAGCGCTGCGGAACGCTTGCGGTCGGGAAATTGCGTGCGCGCTCCTGCTCGTGGCTCACCTCAGCCGCAATGGCCGCACGAATGACATCCTCGGGATCCGCGGCCGCAACCGGTTGCGCGGCCACCGGAGCTGGTGCCGGCTTGCGGATCGCCGCTGTCTGCACGGGCGGCGGCAGATCCTTTCGCGCGACAGCAGGCTGCGGCGCCGGCCTGACGGCGGCAACCCTGGCCGGTGCCGCGACCGGCCCGGGCTGCGCGGCAATGGAGACGGGCGCAGCAGCCGGCATCGGCGCATCGTTACCCATAGCGATCCGCTTGGCCTCGTCGGCCTTGCCCTGCAGATCGAGGACCATTGCCAGATTCTGACGCACACGCGGATCGGCTTCGGCGCTCGCGGTCGCCTGCCGGAGCATCGGCTCGGCCTGGGTTGCCTGACCGTCCATGGTGTACGCGAGCGCGAGGTTATTGATGACGCTCGGCTGGTTCGGAGCCAGCGTGCGCGCGCGCTCGAGGAAGGGGATGGCTTCCTTGTACTTGCCCTGCTGAGCGAGCGCGACGCCGCGCGCCGAGAGGGTCTTCCAATCCGGCTTGGCGGGATCGTCCGCACGTTCGAGCAGTTGCTGCGCCATCTGGGCGTGACCCTGATCGAGCGCGAGGCGGCCGAACTCGGAAAGATACTCGCGGTTCTGCGCGTTGTAGAGGTAGGACGACTGGAGCACGGCGAGCGCCTCTGCCTTGCGGTCGAGCGCCTTGAGACTACGGGCGTAGTTGAGCGCCAGCTTGCCGTCGCGAGGCTGCTTCGCGTGCTCCTTGCCCCAATGCTCGGTGGCCTTCTCGGACTCGGAACGCGGCACCTCCGCGGCCTTCGACTCGCCCGGAACCGGATACTCCGGCTCACTTGTCAGCAGGTTGCCCGACTGCGAGCATGCTCCGAGAGAGAGCGCGAGGCCTGCCACCATCGCCACCCGCGCCGCAGACGCGCGCGACCGCAACCAGAACCCGTTCGACATCGGAATTCATGCTCCCTGCCCGGGCCCGCACTTCGATCCCCTGCGCGGACCAGCCCTGCGGCGATAATTTCGACACAGCCCTCAATAAACATTTAATGGTTCCGGAGCACAACTAGGGGTTTAATATTCGCGCGAAATACACGCCATTAGGATGCTCAAAGAGCACCGAAACAAATCCCATTGGATCAAGGCGCTAGATACGCCAGCCGGAATGAATTGCCGCGACGCCACCGGTCAGGTTACGCACATTGACCTGCGCGAAGCCGGCAGCCCGCACCAGTTCAGCGAAAGCCTGCTGATTCGGAAAGTTGCGGATACTCTCGACGAGATAGCGATAGGGCTCGGCGGCGCCGGCGGCGAGAGCGCCGAGGCGCGGGATGACCTCGAAGGAATGGAAGTCATAGAGCTTGTCGAGGATCGGAACGTCGACGTGGGAGAATTCGAGGCAGAGGAAATGGCCGCCGGGCTTTAGCACCCGGTAGGCCTCGGACAGCGCGCGGTCGATGTGCGTGACGTTCCGGATGCCGAAAGCAATTGTGTAGGCGTCGAAACTCCGATCCGCGAAGGGCAGTGCCTCGGCATTTCCGAGCACCGTGCCGATGCGCTCGGCGCGGCCTGCTTCGGCAATCTTGCGCCCTCCGACAGCCAGCATCTCGGGGCTGATATCGCAGACGACGGCGCTGAAACCCGGCCCAGCCGCGGCCGCTGCCTTGAGCGCGATATCCGCGGTGCCGCCTGCGACATCGATGAGCCGGAAGGGCGTCGCTCCCCTGGGCGGATTGAGGCGGACGATCAGATCGTCCTTCCAGAGGCGGTGCAGCCCCCCGGACATGAGGTCGTTCATGAGGTCGTAGCGTTCGGCAACGCCGCTGAAGACCTCGTTGACTAGCCGCTGCCGCTCGCCTTCCGCGACTTCGCGAAAGCCGAAGGTGGTCGTTCCTGGGGATTGGGTATTCCGGGGGCCGCTCATGGGCGGCACACTAGCGTCGAGGGGCGTGCCGCGATAGCCGCTTTACCGCCGCGGCACGCCGCCCTCAGGTTTATGATTATCTCAAGTCTCGCGCGGGCCCTGCATGAGCTTGAGCGCGCTCTCGATCCGCCGCCAGTCCGAGGCGCCGGATACGTCGCCGGCCTGCTCGCACGATTTGGCCTTCTTGGTGGCCTCGACCACCGCCTTGGGGCCATGGGCTTCGATGAGCATTCGGGCCTGGGTCTGGATCTCTGTTGCCTGCATCTCAGTCTCCTTTGGTTTTTTATCGCCGTGTGCCCTCCCTAGAGGTCAAATCCGCCGCGCCGCGCGATCGTTCCCCGTAGCGCGCGACACCCTCGCCGCGCCGCATCCGGTCCGCTAGAACGAGCCGCATCGAAACCCGCAAAACCGGTCCTGACATGCCCGAGTTGCCCGAAGTCGAGACGATCCGCCGCGGCCTCGAGCCCGCGCTTTTGGGCGAGCGCATCGCGCGCGTCGAGCAGCGCCGCGCGGATTTGCGCTTTCCCTTTCCGAAGAACTTCGGCAAGCGGCTCACAGATCGCACGGTCGTGAAGCTGGAGCGGCGGGCCAAGTACATCCTCGCGCATCTCGACGACGGCACCGTGCTCATCGTTCACCTCGGCATGAGCGGGCGCATCACTATCTCAGGTCACGGAGGTCAAGGTGGGGGCCAGCTCGGCGAGTTCACGCACAACCAGGGCAATCGCAGCATTCACGATCACGTGGTGCTCCGCCTCGGAAGCGGAACGGAGATCGTCTACAACGACCCGCGCCGTTTCGGCCTCATGGACCTCGCGACGGAAGCGACCCTCGACACCCACCCTTTGCTTGCAGACCTCGGCGTCGAGCCGCTCGGACCGGACCTGACACCCGCGTTTCTCGCGCGCCAAGCCGCCGGCCGGCGCAGTGACCTGAAGGCCTTCCTGCTCGACCAGCGCATTATCGCAGGGCTCGGCAATATCTACGTTTGCGAGGCCCTTTTCCGCACGCATCTGAAGCCATCGCGCCCCGCATCCTGCCTCGCAACCGCGACCGGCAAGCCGAATACGCGCACGGCAGCGCTCATCCCGCACATCAGGGCCGTGCTCGAGGATGCTATCGCGGCCGGCGGCTCGACGCTCAAGGATTATGCCCAGGCGGATGGTTCGCTCGGCTATTTCCAGCACAGCTTCCATGTCTACGGACGCGAAGGAGAGCCTTGCTTCACGCCCGGCTGCCGGGGCATGGTCCGCCGCATCGTTCAGGCCGGACGCTCGACATTCTTCTGTCCGGTCTGTCAGCGCTGACATCCTGCGAGGAGAGGAAACGCCCATGGCCTATACGAACATCATCGTCGAGACGCGTGGCGCCGTCGGCCTCATCACGCTCAATCGCCCGAATGCGCTGAACGCGCTCAACGCGGCGCTGATCGCCGAGCTCTCTCAGGCGATCGACGCATTCGAAGCCGACGACAACATCGGCTGCATGGTCCTCACCGGCAGCGAGAAGGCATTCGCCGCAGGCGCCGACATCAAGGAAATGCAGTCGAAGACGTACATGTCCGCCTACAAGGAGGACTTCATCGGAAGCTGGGATCGCGTTGCGCGTGCGCGGAAGCCTGTCATCGCCGCGGTTGCGGGCTACGCACTCGGCGGCGGCTGCGAACTCGCCATGATGTGCGACTTCATCATTGCGGCCGACAGCGCGAAGTTCGGCCAGCCCGAGATCAACCTCGGCGTCATGCCGGGCGCGGGCGGCACGCAGCGTCTCACGCGCTTCGTCGGCAAGTCCAAGGCCATGGATATGTGCCTCACCGGCCGCATGATGGATGCGGACGAAGCCAACAAGTGCGGTCTCGTGAGCCGGGTCGTGCCTGCCGACAAGCTCCTCGAGGAGGCCATGAAGGTCGCCGACGTGATCGCGGGCAAATCGACCGTGATCGCCATGATGACCAAAGAGTCGGTCAATCGCGCCTACGAGACGACCCTCGCCGAGGGTATCCGCTTCGAGCGCCGGGTCTTCCACGCCATGTTCGCGACCGAGGATCAGAAGGAGGGAATGACCGCCTTTGTCGAGAAGCGTAAACCCAACTTCAAGAATGCTTGAACGTGCTGAACGGCGCTTCCGCCCCGGAATCCTTGGCTGAATCGCCGATTTTTGTGCAGCGCACCTGAGCGAATGACAAGCAGACCGCCGTTCAATCGAGCAAAAGGCACTTGCAAGCGGAGCTGAGGCTCGCTATCTTGTGATCGCTCATGATCATCTCAACTCTGAGAGTGGGCCCCACAGGGTCCGCTCTTTTTGTTTTTGTAGGTCGATCTGGCATTATCGGAAATCGTTATCGGGCACGGATGGAGCGCTTGAGCGGTCCGGCTGAAGAAGCACGTTTTGTTGTCGAGAACGGTGTAGCGGCACGCGTCGCAGAGCTCATAGAGCCGGTTCTCGAAAGCATGGGCTATCGCCTCGTGCTCGTTCGCCTGATGGGTGGGGCTGACGCTATTCTCGAGATTATGGCCGAGCGGGCTGACGGAACGATGACGGTGGAGGATTGCGAGGCCGTCTCGCACGCTGTATCTCCGCTCCTCGACGTTCACGATCCGATCGACGGCACGTACCGGCTGCAGATCTCATCGCCCGGCATCGACCGTCCGCTCGTGCGCCCCGCCGACTTCGAGCGTTGGGCCGGCTACGAGGTCAAGATCGAGCTCAAGGAGGCGGTCTCCGGGCGCAAGCGCTTTCGCGGTCCGATCGAGGGCTACGCGGATGGCGAGGCGCGCATCGAGATCGAAGTGCCGGATGCCGGCCGCCAGATCGTCGGGCTGCCGCTCGCGCTCATCGGCTCGGCGAAGCTGGTGCTGACGGATGAGCTGGTGCGCGACACGCTGCGGCGCGCGAAGGGAAATGAGGCTTCGGCCGAGAAGGCCGCCAAGACGGCTCGCAAGGCCGACTTGAAACGAGTAGACGTCACCAAAGTGAAGTGAGGATGCCACAGCATGGCTCAGGCAGGCGTCAGTGCGAACCGTTTGGAGCTTCTGCAGATCGCGGACGCGCTCGCACGTGAGAAATCGATCGATCGCAAGATCGTCATCCAGGCAATGGAAGAGGCGCTGCAGAAAGGCGCCAAGGCCCGCTATGGCGCTGAAAACGACATTCGCTGCGAGATTGACCCGCGCACCGGCGAGACACATCTCTCGCGCGTCGTGACCGTCGTCGACGAGGTCGAGAACGAGAGCCAGCAGATCACGGTCGCGGATGCCAAGCGCCGCAAGCCGGACGCCGTCGTCGGCGACATGTTCATCGACAAGCTGCCGCCGCTCGAGTTCGGCCGCGTCGCTGCGCAGAACGCCAAGCAGGTGATCGTGCAGAAGGTCCGCGAAGCGGAGCGCGAGCGCCAGCACAACGAGTACAAGGACCGCATCGGCGAGATCGTCAACGGCACGGTCAAGCGCGTCGAGTACGGCAACGTCATCGTCGATCTCGGCCGCGCGGAGGGTATCGTCCGCCGCGACGAGATGATCCCGCGTGAGAACGTGCGTCTCGGCGACCGCATTCGCGCCTACATCTACGACGTCCGCCGCGAGCAGCGCGGACCGCAGATCTTCCTCTCGCGCACGCGCCCCGAGTTCATGGCGAAGCTCTTCGCGATGGAAGTTCCGGAGATCTACGACGGCATCGTGCGCATCATGGCCGTTGCCCGCGATCCGGGCTCGCGCGCCAAGATCGCCGTCATTTCGCGTGACAAGTCGATCGATCCGGTCGGCGCCTGCGTCGGCATGCGCGGACAGCGCGTGCAGGCCGTCGTCGCCGAGCTCCAGGGCGAGAAGGTCGACATCATCCAGTTCCCCGAGAACAACGACGCCGCGACGCTGGTCGTCAATGCGCTCGCGCCGGCGGAAGTGTCGAAGGTCGTTCTCGACGAGGATTCCAACCGCATCGAGGTCGTCGTCGCCGAGAGCCAGCTCTCGCTCGCGATCGGCCGGCGCGGACAGAACGTGCGGCTCGCCTCGCAGCTCACGGGCTGGGACATCGACATCCTGACCGATCAGGAAGAGAGCGAGCGGCGCCAGAAGGAATTCACCGAGCGCTCGCAGATGTTCATGGAGACGCTCGACGTCGACGAGGTCATCGCGCAGCTACTCGCCACCGAAGGCTTCGCCTCGGCCGAGGAAGTCGCATTTGTCGATCCGTCGGAGATTGCCCATATCGAGGGCTTCGACGAGGACACGGCGACCGAGATCCAGACGCGTGCGCGCGAGTATCTCGCCCGCATCGAGGCGGAGCGTGATGCGCGCCGTGTCGAGCTCGGCGTCTCCGACGACCTCGCCAAGATCGAAGGCATGACGACGGCGATGATGGTGGCGCTCGGCGAAGCGGGCATCAAGACCGTCGAGGACTTCGCCGATTGCGCGACGGACGATCTCACCGGCTGGACCGAGCGCAAGAAGGACAAGGATTCAGAGGCGGTGAAGCACAAGGGCGCGCTCGATGGCTTCGATATCGGCCGCAAGGAGGCCGAGGCCATGATTCTCGCCGCTCGCGTCGAGGCCGGCTGGCTGAAGCCCGAGGACATCGCGCCGCCGGCCGAAGAGCCGGCAACCGAAGAGACTGCGCCGGAGACTGCCGATGCGGGGGCTGCCGCCCCCGTCAAGGCATGATCCGGGAAATGAGCACGGAGCGAACAGAGCGGGAATGGGCGCCACTACGGCACCGGAGCGTGACATGGACGCAGGTCCTGCCGACAAGGCAGCGGCCGAGCGTACCTGCGCGCTCACGCGGGAGCCGCTGACGCCCGAAACCGGCCTGCGCTTCGTTGCCGGACCCGATGGCTCGATCGTTCCCGATGTCGGCCGCCGCCTCCCTGGCCGCGGCGTCTGGCTCTCCTGCAGTCGCACGGTTGTGACCGAGGCCGCCCGCAAGGGGGCCTTCCAGCGCAGCCTCAAGCGCACCGTAAGCATTCCGGAGAACCTCCCGGAGATCGTCGAAGGCCTGCTCGTCAAGCGGGCCGTCGAGGCCTTGAGCCTCGCCAACAAGGCCGGGCTCGTGACGACCGGCTTTACCAAGGTCGAGATCGCAGTTCAGCGGGGAGACTGCGCCTTCCTGCTGCACGCCAGCGATGCGGCCGAGGACGGAGTATCCAAGCTCGATCGCAAGTTCGCCGCCGTACTTGCGGATTCGAGGGCAAAAAAAGAAGAAAATGGCGGGTCGAGCGTCCCGGGCCAAGGCTCCGGGGAGCATTTGAAGCAACACGTTCTGGATTGCCTGTCATCGGCCGAATTGAGCTTGGCCATGGGGCGTTCGAATGTGGTACACGCTGCACTGGCACGTGGCGGTGCAGCCACCAGGTTTTCTCGCGAGGCTGAGCGGTTGAGGCGCTATCGGGCGCCGGCTTCCGCTCACGCGCCGGGCGAGCCGCGTTCAAGGGCGAGATCGGAACAGGCATGAGTGAGACCAAGGAAACCCCGGATAAGGCCCCCGCGGGCGGTCGCAAGCCCCTGAGCTTGAAGCGCACCGAAGCGTCCGGGCACGTCCAGCAGAGCTTCAGCCATGGCCGCAAGAATGTGGTCGTGGTCGAGCGCAAGAAGCGGCGGACACTCACGGGCCCAGGCCAGGAAGAGGAGCCGCGTGGCCGCGCCGGCGGTGCAGCCGCTCCGGCTGGCGGCGCACGCCTCGGCGACCTCTCGGCTGGGGAACTCGACGCGCGCCGCAAGGCGCTTGAGCAGGCCGCTGTCGACGAGAAGGTCCGCGTCGAGGAAGAGGCGAAGCGACGTGCCGAGGAAGAGCGCCTCGAAGCCGAGCGCGCCCGCGAGGAAGCAGCGGCTGCGGCGAGCAAGCCGGCCGTGAGCGAGGCCGCGCCCGCTCCTGCAGCACCCTCACCTGCCGCCACCGCACCGCAAACCGCGCGCGCACCGCAAACTCCGGCGACCGCACCCAAGCCTGCCGGTGGAACAGCGCCGCCCGCTCAGAAAGCTCGCGAGGGCGCCGCCACCACGACAGAGGCACGCCGCACGACCGAAACGACGCCCGTCAAGCGGCGGCCGATCGCCGACGAGACGCCGGACGACGATGACCGCAAGAAGCGGGGCGGCGCCAACCTCAAGGGCGCGCCGCGCGCACCCGTCAAGGTCGCCGACGATCGCCGCGAGCGCGGCAAGCTCACGGTCGACAAGCTTCTCAACGACGAGCAGCGCGAGCGCTCGCTGGCCTCGCTGCGCCGCAAGCGCGAGCGCGATGCCCGCCGTGCGTCCGGCATCCAGATCTCGCGCGACAAGATCGTTCGCGAAGTGACGATCCCCGAGGTCATCACGATCCAGGAACTCGCCAACCGCATGTCGGAGAAGTCGGTCGACGTGATCCGCTTCCTGATGAAGCAGGGGGCGATGCACCAGATCAACGACGCCATCGACGCCGATACGGCCGAGCTGATCGTGCAGGATTTCGGTCACACACCGAAGCGCGTCTCCGAGGCCGATGTCGAGGAAGGCTTTGCCGGCGGCGAGGACACGGACGAGAACCTGCAGCCGCGCGCGCCCGTGGTCACCATCATGGGCCACGTCGACCACGGCAAGACCTCGCTGCTCGACGCGATCCGTCACGCCAACGTCGCGAGCGGCGAAGCCGGCGGCATCACGCAGCACATCGGCGCCTATCAGGTCTCGACCGACAAGGGCCAGAAGATCACGTTCATCGACACGCCAGGCCACGCCGCGTTCACCGCGATGCGTGCGCGCGGCGCCAAGGTGACGGACATCGTCGTGCTCGTGGTCGCGGCCGATGACGGCGTCATGCCGCAGACCATCGAGGCCATCAATCACGCCAAGGCGGCCGGTGTTCCGATCATCGTTGCCATCAACAAGATCGACAAGCCGCAGGCTGATCCGAACCGCGTGCGCACCGAGCTGCTCCAGCACGAGATCGTCGTCGAGACGATGTCGGGCGAGACGCTCGAGGTTGCAGTCTCGGCGCTCAAGGGCACCAACCTCGACAAGCTGCTCGAGGCGATCGCGCTCCAGGCCGAGCTGCTCGATCTCAAGGCCAATCCGGACCGTCTCGCGGACGGCTTCGTCATCGAGGCGAAGCTCGAGCGTGGCCGCGGCCCAGTCGGCACGCTGCTCGTTCAGCGCGGCACGATCAAGGTCGGCGATATCATCGTTGCCGGCAGCGCCTGGGGTCGCGTCAGGGCGCTGCTCGACGACACCGGACACAACGTGGTCAAGGCCGGCCCGTCCGTGCCTGTCGAGGTGCTCGGCTTCGACACCGCACCCGAAGCCGGTGACCAGTTCGCCGTCGTCGAGAGCGAGGCTCGCGCCCGCGAGATCACCGACTACCGCATCCGCAAGCGGCGCGAGACGCTCGGCACCGCGGGCACGCCGCGCACGCTCGAGCAGATGATGCAGAGCCTCAAGGACACCGGCAGGAAGGAGTTCCCGCTGGTCGTGAAGGGCGATGTGCAGGGCTCGGTCGAGGCGATCATGGGGGCGCTCGCCAAGCTCGGCAACGACGAGGTCATGGCGCGCATCGTCCATTCGGGCGTCGGCGGGATCACGGAGTCCGACATCAACCTCGCGCACGCCTCGAAGGCGGTCATCCTCGGCTTCAACGTGCGTGCCAACGCGCAGGCGAAGCTCTCGGCCGATCAGCAGGGCGTCGAGATCCGCTACTACTCGATCATCTACGACCTCGTCGACGAGGTGAAGGCGGCCATGTCGGGCCTCCTCGCACCGACGAAGAAGGAGGTCTTCCTCGGCTACGCCACGATCAAGCAGGTCTTCAACATCTCGAAGCAGGGCAAGGTCGCCGGCTGCCTCGTCACTGAAGGCAAGGTCGAGCGCGGCGCCAAGGTCCGCCTGCTGCGCGACAAGACGGTCATCCACGAAGGCACGCTGGCGATCCTCAAGCGTTTCAAGGACGACGTGAAGGAAGTGCCGGCCGGTCAGGAATGCGGCATGGCCTTCGCGAACTACCAGGATATCCGCGAGGATGACGAGATCGAGTGCTTCCAGGTGGAGACGATCGCGCGCACCCTCTGAGGTCGGCAGAGTTTCAAGCGGCGGATGGGCCCCGGCCCGTCCGCCTTTTGCTACCGGTGCCACGCCGGATTAAAATTTCGAGGAGCTGGCGGCGGTTCGAGCCCGTCGCCGGATTGGGCAAATGTCACGACACAAAACGAATGCCGGGCGCGGCCCGGCGCGCAGCGCATCCCGCGGCGCACCCGCCGGCCCGTCACAGCGTCAGCTCCGCGTCGGCGAGCTTGTCCGCCACCGCATTGCGGAGCTTCTGGCGCGCGGCGATATCCATGACGACACGCTCGCTGGCGCCGTCGTCACCATTCCCGAAGTACGCATGTCGCCGGACCTCAAGCTCGCGACCGTGTACGTCATGCCGCTCGGCGGCCACGACGTCGCACCTGTCATCGCGGCGCTCAAGCGCAATACCAAGTACATCCGCGGCGAGATCGCCCGGGCAGTGAACCTCAAGTTCGCGCCGGATATCCGCTTCCGCGAGGATGAGAGCTTCGAGGAGGCGACGCGCATCGATCGCCTGCTCGACAGCGATCGAGTGAAACGCGACGTGAAAGCGAAAGACGACGCAGAGGGGGAAGACGACGTGAAGGGGGACGAGTAAGTGGCGCGCCGCAAGAAGGGCAATCCGATCAACGGCTGGGTCGTGCTCGACAAGCCGATCGGCATGACGTCGACGCAGGCCGTCGGAAAAGTGCGCTGGCTATTCCAGGCGCAGAAGGCCGGTCACGCCGGCACGCTCGATCCGCTTGCGACGGGCATCCTGCCGATCGCGCTCGGCGAGGCGACGAAGACCGTGCCCTATGCCGTCGACGGGCAGAAGGCGTACCGCTTCACGGTGAAGTGGGGCATTGAGACCGACACCGACGATGCCGAGGGACAGGTTGTCGCGCGCAGCGATCTGCGCCCGACGCGCGAGGCCATCGAGGGGCTGCTGCCGAGCTTCCTCGGCGAGATCCTGCAGACGCCGCCCGCCTTCTCCGCCATCAAGATCGACGGCCAGCGCGCCTATGACCTCGCGCGCCAGGGCGAGGAGGTGAAGCTCGAAGCGCGCCCCGTGCAGATCGACCGTCTCGAGCTCGTCGAGATGCCGGCGCCTGATACGTCCATATTCGAGGCGGAATGCGGTCGCGGCACGTACGTCCGCGCCATTGCCCGCGATATCGGCCGCGCACTCGGCTGCCTCGGTCATGTGACGGCGCTTCGCCGCACGCGCGTCGGTCCCTTCGAGGAGGCGCAAGCCGTTGCCCTCGGGGAGTTGGAGGAGGCAGCCAATCAGGACGACGGCGGCGCCGAGATAAAATCGCTGCTGCGTCCCGTGGAGAGCGCGCTCGCCGAGCTTCTGGAGATCAACGTCTCACAGTCGGATGCGGCCCGCCTCGCGCGTGGTCAGCCCGTGCTGCTGCGCGGCCGTGACGCACCGGTCGTGAGCGGGGAAGCCTTCGCGCTTTCCAAAGGCACGCTGATCGCGCTCTGCGAGATCGAGCGCGGTGAACTGCGCCCGCTCCGCGTATTCAATCAGGCTTGATTTCGCTCACGCCGTAGTTCGCTTCGCTCACCGGCTCCGCGCTTGCTCAAGCGTCATGAGCGCGCAAGGCGCGCCGGCGCTAGCGCCGCCCCTGACAAAAAATACAAGAGGCGCGGAGACCCTGGGCTCCGCGCCTCAAATATTCACGCCGGGGAAGATGGTGTCTCCAGGGTAGGACCAGAGTGTGCCGGGTGCACTGAACTCGCTCTGAATACGCCATTCACCCGAGGTTCATCGCTAACACCTCCCCCTGCCTAAACCATTGTTAATTTGCACATCTTCCCGAAATCAGCAGTATTGCCTAGGACGGCCGGCGGACACATGGGGGCAGTGCGACGGAAAAGTCTCACTGCGGCGTTTAGGCTGTATGCGGGCTGGCCCCATGAGGTCAGTCCGTTCTTGCGTGGGGCTCTGAGCGCAGGCGGGTTGGACAGATGGCAGGCCGGATCAAATATCTCTTCACATTGGCGCTGCCGCTCGCGGCAATAGGCGTCGGCGCGGCCTGGATGATGGGCGTCGGCGGTTTCGGCGGCTCGGGCGACAGCGCGCTCGCCTATGAGACGAACGATGTCACACGCGGCGATATCCGCCGGCTCGTCACGACATCGGGCCCCGTGCGCGCCGTCGTTACGGTAAGCGTCGGCTCGCAGCTTTCGGGCCGCATCGACAAGCTCTCGGCGGACTTCAACAGCGAGGTCAAGGAAGGCGACCTGCTCGCACTGCTCGACGACAAGACATTTGCCGCACGCGTAGCACAGGCACGATCGGATCTCGTCGCGGCCCAGGCGGGCCTCACCAATCAGGAGGCTGCCCGCGTCAAGGCCGAGGCCATGCTGCGTAATGCCAAGCGCCTGCTCGAGCGCCAGGAAACGCTGGCCAGCAAGGGCGTGGCCTCCGCTGCGACCCTCGACACCGCCATCCGCGACGTCGACGTCGCCGTCGCCGAGATCGCCGTGATCGACGCGCAGATCGCGAATGCGAAGGCGACGATCGGCCAGCGCGAGGCCGCGCTCAAAGTGGCCGATATCGATCTCGAGCGCACACGCATTCTCTCGCCCATCGACGGCACGGTCATTTCGCGCACGATCGACGTCGGCCAGACGGTCGCGGCGAGCCTGCAGGCGCCTGAGCTGTTCAAGATTGCGCAGGATCTGCGCCGCATCCAGATCGAAGCCCAGGTCAACGAAGCCGACGTCGGCGCGATCCGCGAAGGCAACCCGGTGGAGTTCACGGTCGACGCCTATCCCGAGGACCGCTTCCGCGGCAGCGTTTCACAAGTCCGCCTCGCCGCGACCGAGCTGCAGAACGTGGTGACCTATACGGTGATCATCGAGGCACGGAACGAGGACCGGCGCCTCTATCCGGGCATGACGGCCAACGTCCAGATCGAGACGGCGCGGCGTCACGGCGTGCTCCGCATCTCCAACGATGCGCTCCGCTTCCGCCCACGCGAGACGGCCGCCGCCGCACCCCAGGCCGGCAGCGCCCAGGCTTCCGAGCGCGGCGATCGCCTCGTCGAGCAAATGCGCGCCGCGCTCAAGCTCAATGACGACCAGACGGCCATCGTCCACGGCATGGTCGAAAAGGCGGCAGCAGCCCGCGCCGAACGCCAGAAAGCCCGCGAGGCCCAAGGCTCTGGCAACCAAGGCTCTGGCAATGGTGCAGGCGGTGGCGCCGGCGAAGGCGGCGGCGAGGCCAGGGGCGAAGGCCCGGCTGGCGGTGAGGCCAAGGGCGCGCAGGCGCGCGGCGGCGGACCGGCCAACGGCGCGCGCAACCGCTTCATGGAACGCATCGAAGCCGCGCTCGAGCCGACGCTGACGGACGAGCAGAAACCACTGCTCGAACGCTGGCGGCAGGCCCGACAGGGCGGACGCATGGCAACCATCTGGATCATGGGCGTCGGCAGCACACCCGAGCAGCGCCAGGTTCGCCTTGGCATCGCCGACGAGCAGTTCGCCGAGCTTGTCAGCGGCGGCCTCAAGGAGGGCGACCGCGTCATCACCCGGCAGCGCCAGGTCGCGAAACGCTAGCGGACTCATCGTCCCGAGCACCATGCCCCCGAGCACCATGCCATGGACTCAACGACCCTGACCGAACCCGTGACGAGCGCCGCGCGGCCCACGCAGAAGCCGCTGATCGAGGCGCGGGACGTCTCGAAGATCTACACCGTCGGCGAGCAGACCGTGCGCGCACTCGATGGCGTTTCGCTGAGCATTCAGCTCGGCGAGTTCGTCGCCATCATGGGCCCCTCGGGCTCGGGCAAGTCCACCATGATGAACCTCATTGGCGCTCTCGATGTCCCGACGGGCGGCGCCATGGAGCTCGACGGGCGCAATATCGCGAAGCTGAGCTCGGATGCGCTCGCGGACCTGCGCAACCGCACCATCGGCTTCGTCTTTCAGCAGTTCAACCTGCTGCCGCGCACCTCGGCGCTCCGCCAGGTCATGCTGCCGCTGCTCTATGCCCATCCGCGCCCGGCGGATGCCGAGGGCATGGCGCGCCACCGCCTCGAGCAGGTCGGCCTCCAGGATCGCATGGACCACTATCCGAGCCAGCTTTCGGGCGGCCAGCAGCAGCGCGTCGCCATTGCGCGCGCCCTCGTCAACAATCCCAAGCTCCTGCTCGCAGACGAGCCGACGGGCGCGCTCGACAGCAAGACGTCCGAAGAAATCATGGCGCTCTTCTGCACGCTCAATACGGAAGGCATCACTGTCGTCGTGGTGACGCACGAGCCCGATGTCGCAGAGTACGCCAAGCGCCGCGTGCTGTTCCGCGATGGCCACGTCGTCGAGGACATCGCTCAGGCAGGCTTCATGGGGAGGGCGGCTGAATGAACCTCCTCGACAGTCTCGGCATCGCGCTCACGGCGCTGCGCGCCAACATGCTGCGCTCGATCCTCACGACGCTCGGCATCATCATCGGCGTCGCCTCCGTCATCGTCATGGTGGCCGTCGGCACGGGCGCGCGCAGCGAAGTCGATCGCCAGATCGCCTCCCTCGGCTCGAACATGCTCGTCGTGTTCCCGGGATCGACCCGCGTCGGCGGGCGCGCGGGCGGCGCCGGCACGCGTCTCCCGCTCTCCGAGCGCGACATGCAGGCCTTGCGCGAAAAGATTCCGGGCGTCGTCGCGATCTCGGGCCTGCTGCAGGGCTCGGGACCTGTCGTCTACGGCAATGCCAACTGGACGACGTCGTTCATGGGCGTGCACGACCAGTTCAACGAAGTGCGTGACTGGCCGGTCGTCGAAGGCCGCGGCTTCACGCCGAACGAGACCAAGACGGCAGCGCGCGTCGCACTCGTCGGCAAGACGGTCATCGACAAGGTGTTCAACGGCGGCAATCCGGTCGGCGCCACCATTCGCGTGATGAACGTGCCCTTCCAAGTCGTCGGCGTCCTGGACAGCAAGGGCCAGAACTCCTTCGGGCGCGATCAGGACGACGTGATCATGCTGCCGATGTCGGCGGCGCGCGGGCGCATCGTCGGCCGCAGCAGGCTCGTCAACGACAACGTCGGCAACATCCATGTCAAGTTCGATGCCGGTACGGACCTTGCCGAGGCGCAGGCGCTGATGGAGAACCTGCTGCGCCAGCGCCGCGGCATCAAGGCCGGCGCGGAGGACGACTTCAACGTCCGCAACCTGTCGGAGTTCATGCGCGCGCGCACGTCGGCACTGACGACCATGGGCTGGCTGCTCGCCGCAACAAGCGCCATATCGCTCATCGTCGGCGGCATCGGCATCATGAACATCATGCTCGTCTCGGTGACTGAGCGCACGCGCGAGATCGGCCTGCGCATGGCGGTCGGTGGCCGGCGTCACGATATCCTGATGCAGTTCCTCGTCGAGGCCGTGGCGCTCTGCCTGCTCGGCGGCCTGATCGGTGTCGCGATCGGTGTTGCGACCGCCGCTGCCGTGGCGCTCTCGGCGCAGTGGCCGATCCTCATTGCGCCGAACGCGATCCTGATGGCGCTCGGGGCCGCGGCATTGACAGGCGTGGTCTTCGGGTTCTTCCCGGCCCGCCGGGCGGCGCACCTCAATCCCATCGACGCCTTGCGCACGGAATAAATAGGGGCACTCAGCTCACCAGAGCCCGCGCCGCGTGGTGATGGCGCGTGCATCCTCGCCGCGACCGCCGCCGCTGCGCTCGGTGCGCGGCGCCCAGCCGCCGCCCTGCCCCTGCTGGCCGCCTTCCTGATCCTGCTGCGGCGCGAACCCGCCCGTCTCGTCGGTGAAGCCGATGATCGAATAGGGGTCGTCGGGCTCTTCCTCGGGCTTGAAGGCTTCGAGCACGCTGCGCGTATCGCCGGTCTGCGTGCGCAGGCCCGTCGACGGATTGATGCGCACGAGCTTGATGCCCGGCGGAATGCGGAACGGCGTAGCCGGCTTGTCGGCCAGGGCCTGCTTCATGAAGGCGCCGAAGATCGGCGCGGCGATATGGCCGCCCGTCGCGTCCTTGCCCATGGGCTTCGGCGTGTCGTAGCCGACGAACACGCCGACCACGAGGTCCGGCGAATAGCCGATGAACCAAGCGTCCTTGGCGTCGTTGGTGGTGCCGGTCTTACCCGCCAGCGGCTTGCCGATCGCCTTGAGCGACGTCGCCGTGCCGCGCTGGATGACGCCCTCCATCATCGAGGTGATCTGGTAGGCGGTGTGCGGGTCGATGATCTGCTTGCGGTCATCCGGCAGCTCGGGCTCCGGCTGCCCGTGCCAGCTCGCCTGCTGGCACTGCGAGCAATCGCGGTCGTCGTGGCGCCAAACGGCGCGGCCCCAGCGGTCCTGAATGCGGTCGATGTAGGTCGGGCGCACGCGCCGGCCGCCGTTGGCGAGCATGGCATAAGCCGCCGTCATGCGCAGCAGCGTCGTCTCGCCTGCGCCGAGCGCCATCGAGAGCACCGGCGTCAGCTCGTCGTAGACGCCGAAGCGGCGCGAGTACTCGCCGACGAGCGGCATCCCGATGTCCTGGGCCAATCGCACCGTCATCAGGTTGCGCGAATGCTCGATGCCGACCCGCAGCGTCGTCGGCCCGTAGAACTGGCCGCTGTAGTTCTTCGGCTTCCACACATCGAGACCGGCGCCCTGCTCGATGGTGATCGGGGCATCGAGAATGATGCTCGTCGGCTTGTAGCCGTTGTCGAGTGCGGCAGCATACACGAAGGGCTTGAAGGAAGAGCCCGGCTGCCGGCGCGCCTGCGCGGCGCGGTCGAACTGGCTCAGCGCGAACGAGAAGCCGCCGACGCTCGCGAGCACGCGCCCCGTGTGTGGATCCATGACCACGATGCCGCCGCCGATCTCGGGGATCTGCATGAGCGACCACACGCCCTGAGGCTCGTCGTAGTTCTTGGGCGCCACGTAGATGACGTCGCCAACGTTCAGCACGTCGCCGGCGCCCGGCTGCTTGCCGGGCTTCTTGTTCGCCCACTTGATTTCGTCGTACGGCACCTCGACGGCCTCGCGCTCGGCGACGAGGCTGCCGTCCTGCTGGCGATGCGGGCGAAGGCCCACGGTCGCCTTCTCGCGCTCGGCCTTGAGCACGACGCCGAGCCGCCAGGGCTGGATGTCGTTCGGGGCATCAATGGCGCCGAGCGGCACGCCCCAGTCGCCGGATACGGCGATCTTCTCGACCGGCCCGCGCCAGCCGGTGTGCTTGCGGTCGAAGGTCACCAGACCCTCGACGAGCGCGCGGCGCGCCATGGCCTGATAGCGCGGTGAAAGCGTCGTGCGCACCGAGAGGCCGCCCTGATAGAGCTTCTCCTCGCCGAACTGCGCGATCAGAATGCGCCGGACCTCCTCGGCGAAGTAGTCGGCTGCGTGCGTCTGCACGCCGTACGGGCGGATGTTGACGATCAGCGGCTTGGCCGCGGCAGCCTTGGCCTCGGCCTCCGTGATGTAGCCATTCTCGGCCATCAACCCGAGGATCGCGTTACGGCGGGCGACGGCCTCCTTCTCCTTGCGGAAGGGGTGGTAGTTATTCGGGCCCTTGGGCAGCGCGGCGAGGTAGGCCATCTCCTCGATCGTCAGATCCTTCAGCTCCTTGTTGAAGTACGTGAGCGACGCCGCCGCGACGCCGAACGTGTTCATGCCGAGGTAGATCTGGTTGAGATAGAGCTCGAGGATTTTCTCTTTCGAGTACGCGCGCTCGATCCTGACGGCGAGGATGGCCTCCTTGAGCTTGCGGTCGGCCGTGCGCTCGCTCGTCAGCAGGAAGTTCTTCGCCACCTGCTGGGTAATGGTCGAGGCACCTTCGGCGCGCCGCCGACGTCCCTGGGCCTTGTCGATGATGAAGCGGGAGCCCGCGCGCGCGATGCCGAGGAAGTCGAGGCCATTGTGCTCGAAGAAGCGCTTGTCCTCGGCGGAGACATAGGCCGCAATGAGCAGCTTCGGCACGGTGTTGATCGGCACGAAGATGCGCCGCTCGTGCGCATATTCCGAGATGAGCGAGCCGTTGTGCGCATGAATGCGCGTCATGACCGGCGGCTCGTACTTGGCGAGATTGTCGTAGCTCGGCAGGTCGCTCGTCGCCTGCCACAGGAAATAGCCCCCGACCGCGGCGCCCACGAGAAAGAGGACGACGCCCGAAGCGAACGAGAACCCGAGGAAGCTCAGCAGAAAGCTGCGGCGCCGGCGCTTGGGCCGGCGTTCTACGGGTGGCAATATCGGGGGTGGTCTCATCGCTCCCCATTAAATCCGGTCGTGCACGGATGGGTCTGTCTAGACCCCGACGTCGGGAGAAGCAAGCGCGCCGCCCCGTTTCATCCAGAGGTTACAATCGATTGTGTCATTAGCGGGTCACAGGCCTGTGAAGCTCTGGCATCGCACGGCAAATGCTGGCAGCACGTGGTAAACGGGCCTCGGTCGGGCATGACCTGCGCGCGCTTGCCTCCCGCGCTTTCGGAGCCGACACTCCATCCCCTGAACAGCCGCACTGAATGGGGAAATGCCATGGATATCGAGGACCAGCGCAAGAAGGGCCGGGACATTCTGAAGGAAGTGATCGGCGCCACCTACCTTGAGCGGCGGGACGCCTCCACGAACGACTTCAACAGACCGCTGAGAGAGTTTTCCGAAACCTATGCCTTCGGCGACATCTGGGCGCGCCCCGGCCTGCCGCGGAAAGTGCGCAGCATGCTCTGCATGGCCATGCTGACGGCCATGGGGAAGCCGGCCGAGCTGCGCCTGCACGTGAACTCGGCCATCAACAACGGCTGCACGGTGGAGGAAATTCAGGAGGTCCTGTACCAGACCGTGGCCTACTGCGGCATTCCGGCGACCATCGAGGCCTTCAAGGTCGCAGAGGAAGTGCTCGCCGAGCGCGGGCTCACCCAGCCGAAGGGCTAGCCAGAGCGGAGCTGGCCGGCACTCGACGCGCCGGCCAGCCGCGATTCCGCGATCAGCCGACCATGCCTTCCTTGCGCGCCCAATCGAGGCCGCGATCGAGGGCGCGGGCCATGCGGTCGAACATGGTGTTGATCTGCTCGGCGTTGATGACCAGCGGCGGGCAGAGCGCCAGCGTATCCCCCGCGATCGGCCGCGAGATCAGGCCTTCGTCCTGCGCGAAGAAGTTCACCTTCGCGCCGACGCCCTGGCGCGGATCGAAGGACTGCTTGCTCCTCTTGTCCTTCACGAGCTCGATGCCGGCGATGAGGCCGACACCGCGCGTCTCGCCGACCAGCGGATGCGCATCGAGCTCCTTGAGCCGCTTCATGAAAACCGGCGCGACCTTGCGCACGTGCCCCACGATGTCGATGCGCTCGTAGATCTCGAGCGTCTTGACGGCGACCGCCGACGCCACCGGATGGCCGGAATACGTAAAGCCATGCGCGAACACGCCGAGCTTTTTGCTCTCGTCGATCATGGCCTGATACACGTGCTCGGGCACGGTGATCGCGCCGAGCGGCATGTACGCCGAGGTGATCGCCTTGGCCATGGAGATGGTATCGGGCTGCATGTTGAAGGTCTGCGTGCCGAACATGTTGCCGGTGCGCGCGAAACCGCAGATGACCTCGTCGGCGATGAAAGCGATGTCGTAGTGGCGCAGGATCGCCTGCACCTTCTCGAAGTACGTCTTCGGCGGCACGATCACGCCACCCGCACCCATGACGGGCTCGGCGATGAAGGCGGCGATCGTCTCAGGGCCTTCGCGCTCGATCAGGGCCTCGAGTTTGCCCGCGAGACGCGAAGCGAACTCCTCCTCGCTCTCGCCTTCCTTGCCGAAGCGATAGTAGTGCGGCTTGTCCGTGTGCAGGATGCGCGCGATCGGAAGATCGAAGTCGGCGTGGAAGATCGGCAGGCCGGTCAGGCTGCCCGACGCGATCGTCACGCCGTGGTAGGCGTGCATCCGCGAGATGATCTTCTTCTTGTTCGGCTTGCCGATCGCATTGTTGTAATACCACTGCAGCTTGATCTGCGAGTCGTTCGCCTCGCTGCCGGAGCTCGTGAAGAACACCTTGGAGGTCGGGCATGGCGCGATCTCCTTGATCTTCTCGGCGAGCTGGATCGCCGGCTCATGACTGCGCCCACCGAAAAGATGGGTGAACGAAAGCTTCCGCATCTGCTCGGCCGCCGCCTCGACGAGCTCGGTATTGCCGTACCCCAAACCCGTGCACCAAAGCCCGGCCAGACCCTCGATGTACTCCTTGCCCGAGGAATCCCATACATTGATGCCTTCCGCGCGCTCGAGCAGCATGGGCCCGGTCGTGCGATGTGTTGCAAGGTTCGTTGCCGGATGCAGCACCGTTTCGACATCGCGGGCGGCGAAGTTGGTTAGCGTGGCCATTGCACGTGTCCTGTTCTTGACGGGAAGCTCGACTATGAGTAGCGCGGACGGGAGTGGCTGACAAAGCCAATAAGGCGGGCACGGCGCATAGGGATTGCGCGATGCCCGGTCATATCTCAGGGCCGCTCAGGACATGACCATAGCGATGACACTGGCAGCCCCATTGCCGCGCACGAAATTCGCGATCTGGTCGCGCCGCCTCGCCTTGTTCAGCGCGGCGCTGATCCTCATCGCGCTCGTGCTGCATCGCCTGGGCCGTGTCGAGACGCCGCTCGGCATCGGCCTCGTCCTGACGGGCTACGCGGGGGCCGCCCTGGCGCTCCTAAGCGGCCTCGCGGCAAGCATCGTGATCTGGCGGAAGGGCTCCCCCGGCGCCTGGAGCGCGGCGATCGGCATCGCGGTCAGCCTTGCCCTTTTCGCATGGCCGGTGAGCGTCGTGCCCTTCTACCTCAGGACGGCGCCGCTCAGCGACGTGACCACCGACACCGAGCATCCGCCCGAATACGCAACGCTCGCACGCGACCGCCCCAAGGCGGCCAATCCGGTCGCCTATCGCGGCGGCGCCATCGCCGAAATCCAGGAGCAGTACTACCCGGAGATCAAGCCGATGATCCTCGAGCGCCCGGCCGAGGAGGTCTACGAGTCGGTCGGCGAGGCAGCCCGGCGCCTCAAGTGGCGCATCGTCGCCGAGGAGCCGCCGCAAGAGGACGGCACGGCCGGGCACCTCGAAGCGGAGGACCGCACGCTCATCCTCGGCTTCATCGACGACGTCATCGTGCGAGTCGAAAGCGACGGCGGCACGACCCGTGTCGATGTCCGCTCGCTCTCGCGCTACGGCAACCACGACTTCGGCCGCAATGCGAGCCGCATCAAGGAATTCTACACGGAGCTGCAGGCGCGGCTCGAGGCGTCCGTTCCCGCGGCTGCCGCGCCGCGCGTGAGGCCGAAGGGACGCAAGGTGCCGCCTAGGGTACGGAAAGGCGCACCGGATCGAGGACAGGCCCCTCGCAAATGAGCTGGCCGCGCTCGACGAGATGCTCGACGTGCGCGGCGACGGAGAGCGAGGCAGCCTTGATCAGCCGCGGATCGATGCCTCGATAGATCACGGCAACGATCTCCGGAATGGTCGTCTGTCCGTTCTTGACGCATTCCAGAATGGACTGCTCGCGCATACGCCGATGCAGCATGTATGCCTTCACCAGCCGCTGCGGCTCGTACACGCGCCCGCCGTGTCCCGGAAAATAGATCTCGTCACTGCGCTCCATGAGGCGCTCGAGCGATGCGAGATAGGCGCTCATGCTGCCCTCGGGCGGGGCGACGACGCTCGTGTTCCAGCCCATGACGTGATCGCCGGAGAAGAAGAGCTTCGTGCCTTCGAGCGCAAAGCAGAGATGATCCGGCGCATGGCCGGGCGTGTGCAGGGCCTGCAGCGCGAAGTCGCTGCCCTGAAGCCGGTCGCCATCCTTGAGCACGACATCGGGCTTGAAATCGTTCTCGACGTACTCGCCACCCGCCGGGCTCGACCGCGTCCTGCCGGGCTTGGCGACCGAGCGGCCGAAGCCGGCCGTCAGCGCACCGGTGCGCTCCTGCAGGGCCGGGAGACCATCCACATGGTCATGGTGTGTATGCGTGACGACGATGTGCGTGAGCTTGCGACCGGCGAGCGCGGCCAGGATCGCGTCCAGATGCGCGGCATCGGCCGGACCGGGATCGATCAGGAAAACGTCGCGGCCCTCGCCGAGGATGTAGGTGTTCGTACCCTTGTAGGTGAACGGGCTCGGGTTGTTGGCGACGACGCGCACAATGCCCGGCGCGAGCGGCTTGGCCTCACCGTAGGTGAACTCGATTTCTTTGCGGAACGGGAGCTCGTCAGCCATCAGGGAATCCTGCGCTCGGGGGCATTGAGCGTGATGTCATAGCCGAGGCAGCCGCCCTTGGCCATTGGCCGATGCGCACCCCTAGTAGACGTCAAGGCGGGAGAGCAGCGCCTTGCCAAGGGCTTGGCGCTTGGGCGCCTCCTCGATCCTTGTCATATCCATGTTGAGCGCGAACGTGGTGACCCGGCTGCCATCCTCGACCCAGCCGACCCACCAGCCGATGCTGCCGTCCCAGCCCGTCTTCGCGAACAGCTCCCGGGCTTCTTTCGTCTCGATCCGCAGCATGTCGCGCACCGTGGCCTGCGACTGCTGAGATGCCTTCAGTTGGCGAAGAGCGAGCTTGGCCAGAAACTGCACCTGCTCCTGCGCGCTGATCTCCAGCGGGCCTTTGAGCCAGAACTGATCGATCGGCGGCGCGGCTTTGCGATTGCCGTAGTCCAGGCGATCCAGCCACGTCCAGTATTGCGTGAGACCGATGCGGCGCGCGATCTCCTGATAGACCGGCACATTCGAGGTGGACATGGCCTCGCGCAGGGTCATGTCGCGCTCCCATGCCTTCACGCGGAGCGGCCTGCCGTCATAGCGGAACATTTCATCGGGGCCATCCACGTTCCCCGTCTCGAGCGCGATCAGCGTGTTGGCGATCTTGAACGTCGAGGCCGGGATATAGCGCGTCTCGGCACGCTTTGGATGAACGAAGGTGAAGCGATTGGGCCTAACGTCGAACGCGACGAACGTGCCGACGATGTCCATCTCCTTGAACACCACAGCGAGATCGTCCCGCGCGATCATTTCGCGCGCGTTGGCGTTGAACCCAAGCGTCATTGCCGCGAGGGCGCTACCGCCTGCGCGCAAGATCTCTCGTCTCGTCAGGCCCCCCGGCCCCCTGATGCCCACGTTTCAGATCCGGTTGAGCGGCACCTTCAAGTAGCGCACGCCGTTGTCCTCGGGCTCTGGAAGATCGCCCGCCCGCATGTTCACCTGGATCGACGGGATGATCAACTTCGGCATGCCGAGCGTCTTGTCGCGCGCCTCGCGCATTGCGACATACTCGTCCTCGGTCACACCATCGCGCACATGAATATTGGACTTGCGCTGCTCGGCGACGGTCGTCTCCCAGGCGAACTTGTCGCGGCCCGGCGCCTTGTAGTCGTGGCAGAGGAAGAGCCGCGTTTCGGGCGGCAGCGCCAGCACTTTGCGGATCGAGCGATAGAGATCGCGCGCACTGCCGCCGGGGAAATCCGCCCGCGCGGTGCCGTAGTCCGGCATGAAGAGCGTATCGCCGATGAAAGCGGCATCGCCGAAAACGTAGGTCATGCACGCCGGCGTATGACCCGGGGTGTGCATGGCATATCCCGTCATCTCACCGATGCGGATCTTGTCGCCTTCCTGGAAGAGCGCGTCGAACTGGCTGCCGTCGCGCTCGAACTCGGTACCCGCATTGAACACCTTGCCGAAGACATCCTGCACGACGACGATATTGGCGCCGATGGCGATCTTGCCGCCGAGCTTTTCCTTAAGGTACGGCGCGCCTGAGAGATGATCGGCGTGGACGTGCGTCTCCAACAGCCACTGCACGTCGAAACCGCGCTCCTTGACGAATGCAATGAGCTGATCGGCAGCCTTGGTCGACGTCCGGCCCGCCGCGGCGTCGAAATCGAGTACGCTGTCGATGATGGCAGCCGCGTTGGTGGCGGGATCCTTGAGCACATAGCTCGCGGTATTGGTGGGTTCGTCGAAGAACGAGAACACCTCTGGGTGGAGCATAGGAACCTCCGTCGCGTTCCCGATTGAGCATTTCCTTCCATTTAAAGTCGCGAAGGGGGATATTCAATACTGCGAATGCGCGACCATCCGGCAACGTTGACGATGACCGGCAGCGGGGGCACTCTTCGAGCAAAATGCGCGCTCCACGCGCCCCGAGAAACCTGAAGGAGCTCTCATGACCGGCGGCATTCTGGCGTTCGGCGCCTATATCCCGCGCCTCAGGTTGCAGCGCCAGGCCATCGCGGCCGCGAACACCTGGTTCAACCCCGCGCTGAAGGGTCTCGCCAAAGGCGAGCGCGCCATCTGCAATTGGGACGAGGACGCCGTCACCATGGCCGTCGAGGCGGCCCGTGATTGCCTCACGGGAGTCGACCGCAAGAGCGTGCGCGGCCTCCAGTTCGCCTCGACCTCCTTCCCATTCCGCGACCGCCTCAATGCCGGCATCGTCGCCGAGGCGCTCGACATCGCGGATCATGTCGCCGCGCTCGACGTGACGGCGAGCCAGCGCGCGGCGACCTCGGCATTGCTGAATGCACTCATCGGCGGTGGGCCAACCCTGCTTATTGCCTCGGAGAAGCGGCGCGCGAAGACGGCGAGCCCCTACGAAATGACGACCGGCGATGGCGCCGCTGCCGTGCTCGTCGGCGAGGGGCCTGCGATTGCGCGCCTGCTCGGCTCGGCGAGCCGCACGGCCGATTTCGTCGATCACTACCGCACGGACGACCAGCCCTTTGACTACCAGTGGGAAGAGCGTTGGATCCGCGACGAAGGCTACATGAAGCTCGTGCCGCCGGTGATCGCGGAGGCGCTATCACGCGCAGGCCTTCAGGCGTCCGACATCACGCACTTCATCATGCCGGGCACGCTGCCGCGCATTGCCGGCACGATTGCCAAGGCGGCGGGTCTCCCCGAGACCAGCGTGCGCGACAATCTGCAGGCCCAGCTCGGGGAAACGGGCGTTGCCCATCCACTCTTGCTGCTCGGCCATACGCTGGAGCAGGCCAAGACGGGCGACCGCATTCTCGTCGTCGGTTTCGGCCAAGGTGCGGATGCGATCATCCTCGAAGTCACGGCGGAGCTGGCGAAACTCGCTCCGCGCGCCGGCGTCAAAGGCCATCTCGCGCGCCGCAAGGAAGAGACGGCGTATAACCGCTATCTCGCGATGAACGATCTCGTCGAGATCGAGCGCGGGATGCGCTCGGAAGTGGACAAGCAGACGCCGCTCTCCTCGCTCTGGCGGAACCGCGCGCTGCTGACGAGCTTCGTCGGCGGCGAATGCACCAAGTGCGGCACCGTGCAGATCCCGAAATCCAACATCTGCGTGAACCCGAACTGCAATGCCATGCACACGCAGGTGCCACACGCCTTTGCCGACAAGGCCGGGCGCATCAATTCCTTCACCGCCGATCGCCTGACGTATTCGCCCTCGCCGCCGGCCTGCTACGGCATGGTGCAGTTCGAGGGCGGCGGACGCATGATGCTCGACTTCACCGACGTCGATGCCGAGGCGCTCGAAGTCGGCCAGCCCATGCGCATGATGTTCCGTATCAAGGATCACGACACGCAGCGCGGTTTCACCCGCTATTTCTGGAAAGCCGCACCCGCCCCCACTTCCGCAAAGGAGAGCTGAGCCATGGCTTCGGGCATCAAGGACAAGGTTGCGATCCTCGGCATGGGCTGCTCGAAGTTCGGCGAGCGGTGGGACAAGGAAGCCGACGACCTCATGGTCGAGGCCTACGAGGAAGCTCTCGCTGACGCCGGCATCGAGACCAAGCAAATCAACGCCGCATGGCTCTCGACCGCGATCGAGGACCAGCACGTCGGCAAATCGGGCGTACCGCTCGCGATTGCGCTGCGGCTGCCTTACATCCCCGTCACGCGCGTCGAAAACTACTGCGCCTCGGGCACCGAAGCCTTCCGCGGGGCCGTCTACGCCGTTGCTTCCGGCGCTGCCGACATCGCGCTCGCCATGGGCGTCGAGAAACTCAAGGACACCGGCTACGGCGGCCTGCCACAACGCTCGCGCGGCGTGTTGAATTCGATGTCGTGGGCGAATTTCTCGGCGCCCGGCTCGTTCGCGCAGCTCGCGGCCGCCTATCGCGCCAAGAACGGGACGTCGCCCGAAGAACTCAAGCGCGCCATGGCGCAGATCTCCGTCAAAAGTCACGACAACGGCGCCAAGAATCCCAAGGCGCATCTAAGGAACAAGATCAACATCGACACCGTGCTTGGCGCACCGACGGTCGCCGAGCCGCTCGGGTTGTATGACTGCTGCGGTGTTTCGGATGGTGCTGCGTGCGCGATCGTCACGACACCCGAGATTGCGAAGAGCCTCGGCAAGCATGACATCGTCTCGGTGAAGGCGCTGCAGCTCTCGGTCTCGAACGGGCAGGAAGCGAGCCACAATTCCTGGGACGGCAGCCACTTCGTCACGACCCGCACGGCCTCGAAGCGCGCCTATACCGAAGCCGGCATCGACGACCCGCGCAAGGAACTGTCGCTCATCGAGGTGCACGACTGCTTCTCGATCACCGAGCTCGTCACCATGGAGGACCTGTTCATCTCCAAGGAAGGCGAGGCGGTGAAGGACATCCTCGACGGCTTCTATAACGCCGACGGCGGCGTGCCCTGCCAGATCGACGGCGGCCTCAAATGCTTCGGCCATCCGATCGGCGCCTCGGGCCTGCGCATGATCTACGAGATCTACCTGCAGATGCTCGGCCGCGCCGGCCCCCGCCAGCGCCAGGACGAGCCGACACTCGGCCTCACGCACAATCTCGGCGG
>JAEWIJ010000050.1 GCA_023387235.1 Pseudomonadota bacterium | reverse complement strand
GGGGGATGATGTCGTCGTTTTGACGGGTGTGCTCGCCTAAATCACGCCCTTCGCCTTCAGCGACTTGATGTCCGCATCGCCATAGCCGAGGGACGCGAGAACGTCCGCCGTATGCTCGCCGAGCTCGGGCGTGGCATCGAGCGTTTCCGGCTGCGGATAGCGCGAGAGGTTGATCGGCTGGCCGACGACTTTCGTGTCGCCGACCTTCGCGCCGCGCATCTTGCGCGCAATGCCGAGATGCTTCACCTGCGGCTCGGCGAAGGTCTTGTCGATCGTGTTGATCGGTCCGCACGGCACCCCGGCCTTGTTGAGCGCGGCAATCCAATGCGCCGCGGTGTTCGTCTTCGTGCGCGCGCCGAGCTTCTCGTTGAGCACCTTGCGGTTCGCGGAACGTTTGGCGCCCGTCGCATAGTCGGGATCGCTCAGCAGATCGGCGGCTTCCAGTGCCTCGCAGGCGCGCTTGAACATGTGATCGCCCGATGCGGCGATGTTGATGTGCCCGTCGCTGGTCGGGAAGACGCCCGTCGGAATGCTCGTCGGATGATCATTGCCGGCCTGCCCGGGCACCTCGCCCTTCATGAGCCAGCGCGAGGCCTGGAAGTCGAGCATGAAGATCTGTGCTTCGATGAGCGAAGTGTGCACCCACTGGCCCTTGCCCGAACGCTCGCGCTCGTAGAGCGCCAGCATGATCGCCTGCGCGAGCAGCAGGCCCGATGTCAGGTCCGCAATGGGAATGCCGACGCGCACGGGACCTTGGCCCGGAAGCCCCGTGATGGACATGAGGCCGCCCATGCCTTGCGCGATCTGGTCGACGCCGGGGCGCGTCGCGTCGGGGCCGGACTGGCCGAAGCCGGAGATCGAGCCGTAGATGATGCGCGGATTGACTTTGAGGATACTGTCGTAGTCGACGCCGAGCCGCAGCTTCACGTCGCTGCGATAATTCTCGACGATGACGTCGGCATCCTTGGCGAGCGCCATGAAGATCGCCTTGCCCTCCGCGCTCTTGAGATTGAGCGTCATGGAGCGCTTGTTGCGGTGGAGGTTCTGGAAGTCGAAGCCGTGGCGCTTGCCGCCCATGGGATCGCTGTCACCTTCGGCGGGCGGCTCGATCTTGATCACGCTCGCGCCCCAGTCGGCGAGCTGGCGCACGGCCGTTGGGCCGGCGCGGTGCGCGGTCAGGTCGAGGACGCGGATGTGGGCAAGCGGAAGGCCGGCGCGTGCGCTCGGGCTCTCGGACATGGGGATCCTCCGTTCGGGCCGCGTCATGGGCGCACGGCACTCACGCGAGACACTACGCCTCGCCGACGTTCGCGGGCAACCAGCCTTCGCCGCTGCGTGGCTTTGCTGCTATGCGTTCCGCGCTGCCGCTTGACGCGGGCCATCGCGTCGCGCTCTTAAGGCGCGCCTCGCATTGGAAGTCCGGAAGTCCGCAACATGGCCAGCGAACCAGCACCGAGCGCCAAGCTCTCGTCGGCCATGGCCTTCGGCCTGCTGATCGTGATCGCATTCTCGTGGGGCGTCAGCTGGCCGGTCAACAAGGCCATCCTCTCGTATGTCTCGCCGTTGTGGGCCGTCGCGGTGCGCCTCTGGGTGGCGGCGGTGGTGCTCGCGCTGATCTGCCTGCCGATCGGGAAGCTGCGTCTGCCGCCGCGCCAGGACCTGCCGATGGTGGTGAGCCTCGCACTCTTGCACATGGGGCTGTTCGCATCGCTCACCAGCCTCGGGCTCGTCTACGTATCGGCGGGGCGCACGGTGCTCGTCGCCTACACGACGCCGCTCTGGGTGTTCCCGCTCGCCTGGCTCTTTGCGGGCGAAGCGCTCACGGGGCAGCGCCTCATTGCCATTGCGAGCGGGATGCTGGGGCTTGCGCTGCTGGTCAATCCGCTTGCCATCCCGTGGAGCGACAGCGGCGTGCTCACGGGCCATGCGCTCATCCTGCTTGCGGCCGTCTGCTGGGCGATCAGCATCGTCTACACGCGGCTGCACAAGTGGGCGGCGACGCCGTTCGACCTGCTGTTCTGGCAGCTTCTGCTCGGCGCGGTCCTGACCTCGGCGGCGGCGATCGTCTTCGAGGGCCGGCCGGTGATCGACGTCACACCGCACTTCATCCTGCTGCTGCTCTACGGCGGGACGATCAGCACGTCGCTCGCCTATTGGGCACTCAGCACGGTCAACCGCTCGCTGCCGGCGACCACAACGGCACTTGGCCTGCTCGCCGTGCCCGTGTTCGGCGTGATCGCCTCGACGATCACGCTCGGCGAGGCGCTCGACGCCTTTACGCTCATGGCGCTGCTCCTGATCGTCGGCGGCATTGCGATCGGGATCATGCCGGGGCGGCGTGTCGACCGGCAGCCGAATGCATGAGCAGCCGGCGGTATCGGCTGCGGACGACGAACGTTTACGAAGTAGTCGGTGATTAACTTCCTTAACTTATGGTTGCGCAGAGGTTGCGGCACTGCAGCAAACGAACTAGAGATAATCACGTGCACGAAAATTGTCGGATAGGGGTGCAGTGATGCGTCGGTCCCTGCTCGTCCTCATTATCTCAGGCATATCCACGGGCGCGGTCGCTTCCGGCTACGCGCTCTGGTCGTACATGAGCGATCCGGCGGGCTCCGTCGCGGCAACGGCCATGGCGCCGGCAGACAGCGGCAGCAAGCCGACGCCAGGCGCTCAGCAGAAGCTCGCGGCACTCACGCCGCCGCCACCCGCGACGCCGCCCGGCACATCCTCTCTCCTCGCCATCGAAGTGGCGCGCATCGACGCGGGCGGGCCATCCGTGCTCGCGGGCCGCTCGCCGCCGCATCACAAGGTGACGATCCTGGCCAACGGGCGCGAGGTCGCGAGCGTGACGGCGACGGACGAGGGCCAGTGGTCGGCCATCGTTCCCGACGGCATCGCGGCAGGCCCGCTCGAGCTCACCATTACCTCGCAGCCCAAGGAAGGCGGCACGACCGTGCGCGGCGCATCGCGCCAGCTCGTCGTGCCCGAAGGCGCGCCGCAACTCGCGACGGCGCCGAGCCGGCCGCCCGCGCAGATCGCTGCGGCAGATGCAAGATCGCCCTCGCCGCGCGCCGCGCCGCAGCCCGTCGGGCGGCCGTCGGCGG
>JAEWIJ010000192.1 GCA_023387235.1 Pseudomonadota bacterium | reverse complement strand
GAGATCCGCCGGATGCTCATCGGCCGCGAGATCTTCAACGAGACGGCTTGAACAGCCCAATCATGCGTCTCGCCGTCGACAACCTCACCCTCTCACGCGGCAGCCGGCGGCTGATCGAGGGCTTGTCGTTCGAGGTCCCTGCAGGCGAGGCGCTCGTGCTCACGGGGCCCAATGGTGTCGGCAAGACGACGCTCCTACGCGCCCTCGCCGGCTTCATTGCGCCGGAGGGCGGGTCCGTGCGCCTCGAAGGCGCTGAAGGCGAGGCTGCCGTCGCCGAAGCCGCGCACTACGTCGGGCATGCCAATGCCGTGAAGGCCGGTCTCACCGTGCGCGAGAACGCGCAGTTCTGGGTGCGTTTCCTCGGCGGCAATGTTCAGGCCGTCGACGACGTTCTGGTAAGCCTGCATCTGGCTGAAATTGCCGAGGTGCCGGCCGGATATCTCTCGGCGGGACAGAAGCGGCGGCTCGGTCTCGCGCGCCTGCTGCTCGCCGCGCGTCCCCTGTGGCTGCTCGACGAGCCGACGGCGGCACTCGATGTCGCCTCGCAAGCGCTGCTGGCCGGTCTCATGCAGCGGCATCTCGATGGCGGCGGCATTCTCGTCGCGGCGACGCATGGCCCGCTCGGGCTTGCCGGCGCGCGCATTCTCGAGCTGGCGGCGGCACTGCCGGGCGAGGCTCTGTCCGCCGGCGAGGCCCGATGAGCGCTTTCCTCGCCCTCGTCGCGCGTGATCTGCGCCTCGCCTTCCGCGAAGGCAGCGCGCTCGGCGCCGCGCTCGGTTTCTATCTCATTGTCGTCGCCATGCTGCCGCTCGGGCTCGGTCCGGACATGGTGCTTCTCTCGCGCATCGCACCCGGCCTCCTCTGGATTGCCCTTCTTCTTTCCGCGCTGCTGACGCTCGGCCGGCTCTTCGAGGCCGATCTCGACGACGGCTCGCTAGATGTCATGGCGACGTCCACACTGCCGCTGGAAGCTGTGGTCGCCGCCAAGGGGTTCGCGCACTGGCTTTCGACGGCACTGCCGTTGACGCTGCTCGCCCCATTCCTCGGGCTGATGCTCAATCTCGATCTCGCCCTTTATCTCCCGCTTATGACCACCATGCTCGTCGGCACGCCGGCCATCAGCTTCATCGGCACGATCGGCGCGGCGCTCACCTTGCGCAGCCGGCGCGGCAGCCTGCTGATCGCCCTGCTGGTGCTGCCGCTTTACGTCCCAACGCTCATCTTCGGCATCGGCGCCATCGCCTCGCTGCTGGGGCCCGGCGGCACGGAGGCCTCGCTCATGATCCTTGGCGCGCTGTCGCTCGGCGCGCTCGTTCTCGGGCCGATCGCGGCCGCGGCCGCCCTGCGCGCCCAGCTCGGCTGAGGTGACGGGTGACAGAGCCCGCGCAGTTGGGCTATCAGCCCGGCCATGCTGCACGTCAATGACCTCACCTACCGCATCGAGGGGCGGCCGATCCTGTCGGGCGCCACGTGCGCTATTCCGTCAGGACATAAGGTCGGCCTCGTCGGCCGCAATGGCGCCGGCAAGACGACGCTCTTCAAGCTCATCATCGGCGATCTCGCGCCGGACGACGGCTCGATCAACATCCAGCGCGGGCTGAAGGTCGGGCACGTCGCGCAGGAGGCGCCAGGCGGTAGCGAGACACTCATCGAATGGGTTCTCTCGCAGGACAAGGAGCGCGCGTCGCTGCTCGCGGAAGCGGAGACCGCCACCGATCCGAACCGCATTGCCGCCATCCACGAGCGCCTCGGCGATATCGATGCGCATTCCGCACCCTCGCGCGCGGCGCAGATCCTCTCCGGCCTCGGCTTCGACGAGGACGCCCAGGCCCGCGCCTGCCGCGAGTTCTCGGGTGGCTGGCGGATGCGCGTCGCGCTCGCCGCCATCCTGTTCCTGGAGCCGGACATTCTCCTGCTCGACGAGCCGACGAACTATCTCGATCTTGAAGGTACGCTCTGGCTAGAGACCTACCTGCGCGCGTACCCGCACACGGTCGTGATCATCAGCCACGACCGCGACCTGCTCAATCGCGCCGTGAATCACATCCTCCATCTCGATCGCGGCAAGCTCACGCTCTATGCCGGCGGCTACGACGACTTCGAGGAGGCGCGCCGCGAGAAGCAGCGCCTCGAATCGAAGCTCGCCAAGCGCCAGGAGGAGGAGCGCGCGCGCATCGAGGCCTTCATCATCCGCTTCAAGGCCAAGGCCTCCAAGGCGACGCAGGCCCAGAGCCGCATCAAGGCGCTGGCGCGGATGAAGCCCATTGCCGCGCAGGTGGACGAGAGCGTCGTGCCGATCCGCCTGCCGGCGCCGCAGAAGCTCCTCGCGAGCCCGCTGCTCAAGATCGAGGGTGCGGCCGTTGGCTACGAGCCTGACGCGCCCGTGCTCACGCGCCTCAATCTCAATGTCGACCAGGACGACCGCATCGCGCTGCTCGGCCAGAACGGCAATGGCAAGAGCACGTTCGCGAAGCTGCTGGCGAACCGGCTTCAGCCGATGGACGGGCGGGTTCTCGGCGCGCAGCGCGTGAATGTCGGCTACTTCGCGCAGCATCAGCTCGACGATCTAAATCCCGGCTGGTCGCCCTATGATCAGATCGCCGCCCTCATGCCGGAGGCGACCGAGGCGCAGAAGCGCACGCGTCTCGGCTCGTGGGGTTTCTCGCACGACAAAGCGGATACCAAGGCTTCCAAGCTCTCCGGCGGCGAGAAGGCGCGCCTGCTGCTGGCGCTCACCGCCTTCCACGCGCCCCATCTGCTCATTCTCGACGAACCGACGAACCATCTCGATATCGACAGCCGCGAGGCGCTCGTGCAGGCGCTCAACGATTTCCCCGGCGCCGTCATCCTGATCAGTCACGACCGACATCTCATCGAAGCGTGCGTCGATCGCCTCTGGCTCGTGAAGGATGGGACCGTCAGGAGCTTCGACGGTGATCTCGACGGCTACCGCGCGGATCTGCTCGCTGAGCGCGGCCAGCGCGCGCGGTCGCAGCGCGAGGAAAGTGCCGGCGCTCAGCCGAAGACGGCGCGTGCCGACCAGCGGCGCGAAGCGGCCGCGCGCCGCGCCGAGACGGCGCCGCTCCGTCGTGCCGTGCAGGCGGCCGAGACGGAGATAGAGCGGCTGACCGCGAAGCGCGACGAGATCGATGCCGCGCTCGCCGATCCGCGCGCCTACGAGGATGCGGCAAAGGCGCAGAAGCTCTCCATTGCCCGCGCCGAAATCGTTCGCCAGATGGGGGCGGCGGAGGAGGTCTGGCTTGCGGCTTCCGCCGATTTGGAGGCGGCCGAGATGGGTGCGTCCTAGGCGCACACCCGGCCTCATCCATGAATTTCTTGTCAGTTGACAGGGCATAGGGCGGCTCCGAAAGTCGCCCTGCTACCCCCGGATGTGATGGCTATGCCACTCTGGCGACTGACCCACCCGCGTCGCAGGTCGTCGATAAAATATAGTCGAAACAGTGGGTTGATTTTGCGCCGCATGGTTCGCGGTGCAACCTGATCACAATGTCGTGCGAAAATTGTGGTGATCTCGCCACTCTTGCGCTGCAATGCCCTGCTCCGATGCGCGGCAGGTTAGGTCCCGCCTCATTGGTGATCATGACCGGATGTTAACTGCCGTCGCGGGCGCCGGTCAGGGTAGATTGGCGACGTAGCAGGCCACCCGTCGAAGTCGGACTTGAAGCTTCGGTTTCGAGCCGGCTCGGGGTGTGATTCATGGAACGCGGTGCGGCCTGCCGCATCCCTGTGCGTAGGAAAGTGACCATGCTCACGCGAGCCTTCGTCCATGTTCGCCCCCTGATCATCGGATTGCTCATGCTCTCACTCGCTCCCGTCACGGTGCTCGCAGCGACCGGTCCGCGCGCCACCGAGTTCACTCTGCCGAACGGCATGATGGTCGTCGTGGTCGAGGACCACCGCGCGCCCGTCGTCACTCATATGGTCTGGTATCGCGCCGGTGCCGCCGACGAGCCGCCGGGCACGTCGGGCATCGCCCATTTCCTCGAGCACCTGATGTTCAAGGCGACCGACAAGATCGCCACGGGTGAGTTCTCGAAAATCGTCTCGCGCCTCGGCGGGCAGGACAACGCCTTCACGGCGCAGGACATCACCGCCTACTTCCAGCGCGTGTCCAAGGACCGCCTCCCCAAAGTCATGGAGATGGAGGCGGACCGCATGGTCAACCTCAAGCTCGACGAGAAGGAGGTGCTGACCGAGCGCGACGTCATCCTCGAGGAGCGCCGCAGCCGCGTCGAGAACAACCCGAGCGCGATCCTCGACGAGCAGATGGGGGCCGCGCTTTATCTGGCGCACCCCTACCGCATCCCGGTCATCGGCTGGGAGCACGAGATGGCGAAGCTCTCGCGCGATGACGCAATCAAGTTCTACAAGCGCTTCTATGCGCCGAACAACGCCATCCTGGTCGTTACCGGTGATGTGACGCCGGAAGAAGTGCGCAAGCTCGCCGAGGCGACCTACGGCAAGATCCCGCGCAATCCGGATGTGATGGCGCGCGAGCGTCCCGGCGAGCCGCCGCATCGCGCCGAGCGCCGCCTCGTGCTCAAGGATCCCCGAGCGGGACGGCGCACGTGGCACCGCCATTATATCGCGCCGGCCTATACCAAGGCCGCGCCCGGCGAGGCGGAGGCTCTCGATCTGCTCGTGAAGATCCTGGCCTCGGGGCCGACGAGCCGCATCTACAAGAAGCTGGTCGTCGACGAGCAGGTCGCCTCGAGCGCCGGCGGCTGGTACTCGGGCACGGCGCGCGACAGCGGCAAGATCGCCTTCTTCGCCGTGCCGAACGACGGCGTGCCCTTCGAGAAGATCGAGGCGCTGATCGACCAGACCATCGCGGATGTCGCCAAGAACGGCGTGACCGCGGAGGAGCTCGAGCGCGCCAAGAAGGCTTATCTCGCCGAGTACATCTACCAGAGCGACAACCAGGCCTCGCTCGCGCGGCGGTACGGCTGGGCGCTGGCCGTCGGCGCGACGATCCAGGACATCGAGGAATGGCCGGATCGGCTCTCGAAGGTCACGGCCGGCGAGGTGCAGGCGGCCGTCCGCCACCTCGACATCCTGCGCTCGGTCACCGGCATTCTGCTCCCCGAGGCGCCCGATCAGCCGCCGGGCACGCGCTCATGAGAGAAACGAAAGGATCGAGGTGAGGACCACCAGAGGCAAACGCACCATTCGGCGCTCCGGCGCCGACCTATCTTGTTCCAACGTGTCGACACAGCGAGGCTCAGTATCATGTCCAGCTCTGCACCCCTTCGTGGAAGGCTTTTCGTCCGCCCCGCGCGTCTTCCTGTCGTCGCCTCAGCCATGCTGCTCTGCCTCGCAGCGCCCGTCCTCACTGCCAAGGCTCATGCCATGAAGATTCAGCAGATCAAAAGCCCCGGCGGCATCGATGCGTGGCTCGTGCAGGAGCACGCCGTGCCGCTCATCGCGCTGCGCTTCGTTTTCGAGGGCGGCAGCTCGCAGAATCCCACCGGCAAGGAAGGACTCGCCAATTTCCTTTCGGCCATGATGGACGAGGGCGCCGGCGATCTCGACTCGCACAAGTTCCAGGAGCGCATGGAGGAACTCGCCTTCCGCATGAGCTTCGAGGATGGCCGCGACGGCTTCTACGGCAGCTTCGAAACGCTGACAGCCAATCGCGATCCGTCCATCGACATGCTGCGCCTCGCGGTCAACCAGCCGCGCTTCGACGCCGATGCGGTGGAGCGCGTGCGCAAGCAGCTTCTCTCGGGCCTCGCCTTTGCCGCGAAGAATCCGAACCGGGTTGCCGGCAAGGCATGGAGCGCGCAGGCGTTCCCGGGTCATCCGTACGGCCTGCCGTCCGACGGCACGCCCGAGTCGATCGCCAAGATCGGACGCGATGACCTCGAGGGTTTCCGCAAGCGCAACTTCGCCCGCGACAATCTGAAGGTCGTTGCGGTCGGGGATATCAATGCCGAGCAGCTCGGCGCGTTGCTCGATCGCGTGTTCGGCGATCTGCCGGCGAAGTCCGAGCTGTCGCCGGTCGCGCGGACGACGCCCGAGGCGAAGGAGCGCGTGCAGGTTATCCCGATGGATGTGCCGCAGTCGGTCGTGCAGTTCGGCGCGCCGGGCATCGCGCGCGAGGACGACGACTTCATGGCCGCCTTCGTGCTGAACCAGATCCTCGGCGGCGGCGGCTTCGCCTCGCGGCTGACGGAGGAGGTGCGCGAGAAGCGGGGTCTCGCCTATTCGGTCTACAGCTATCTTCAGCCCTATCGTCGAACGGCAATCTTCGCGGGCGGGGTCGCAACGAAGAACGAGGAAGTCGGGCGCTCGCTCGACGTCATCCGCAGCGAGTTGCGCCGCATGGCGGAGGACGGGCCGACGCCCGACGAGCTGAAGAACGCCAAGGACTATCTCACGGGCTCGTTCGCTCTGCGCTTCGACACGAACGCGAAGATCGCCAATCAGCTTCTCGGCTTCCTCTTCGAGGGCTATGGCATCGACTACATCGACAAGCGCAATGCGCTGGTCAACGCGG
>JAEWIJ010000190.1 GCA_023387235.1 Pseudomonadota bacterium | reverse complement strand
TGACGACCGGCCATCCGTCGGGCCGCACGCAGGAGATCCAGCGGCTCATCGGACGCTCGCTGCGTGCCGTGATCGATCTCCCGAAGCTCGGCGAGAAGCAGATCTCCGTCGACTGCGATGTCATCCAGGCAGATGGCGGCACGCGCACCGCGGCGATTACCGGCGCCTGGGTGGCGCTGCACGACTGCATTGCCTGGATGCGCGCGCGCGACATGGTCAAGGAAGGTGTGCTGCGCGATCAGGTGGCGGCGGTCTCTGCGGGTCTCTATGCGGGCTCGCCCGTTCTCGACCTCGACTATGCCGAGGATTCCGAGGCGGATGCAGATGCGAACTTCGTCATGACCGGGAGTGGCGGTATCGTCGAGGTGCAGGGCACGGCGGAGACGACGCCCTTCAGCCAGGAGGCGTTCGACCAGCTCATGGGGCTGGCGCGCAAGGGTATCGGTGAACTGCTCGCGCTGCAGAAACTCACGGTCGCCTGAGGAGCGCATTCGAAACAACAAGCAAGACCTGGAGGAAAGCCCATGCTCGCCATCATCGTCCATTTCGAAGCCAAACCGGACAAGATCGAGGCTTTCAAGGAGGCGATCGTCGGCCATGCCACGCGATGCCTCGAGCGCGAGCCGGGATGTCTGCAGTTCGATGTCGTCCAGGATCCCAAGAATCCGGCGAACTTCGCGGTCTACGAGATCTACAAGGATCAGGCGGCCGTCGATGCCCACCGCGCGAGCCCGCATATGGCCGAGACCGGGAAGGTCATCCCCGATCTCGTCGCAAAGCGTGAGCTGCACCTTCTGAATTTTGTCGCTGGTGGCAAGCCGAAGCGCTGAGGCGTCTACCAGCGGAACTCGAAGGGCGTCACGAGCACGGGGCTCGCGCCGTCGCGCGCGGCCGGCTGGCGGGCATAGGCGACCTCGGCGAGGAGGCCGCGAACAGACGCGCCCGCATCCGTCCGGAAGGCAACCTTGTGGCTCTCGAAGGCGAGGCTGCCGTCGAGCCACACCCGGAGCACGCCGTCACTCTGCCCCGGTGCGTTGAGGATCACTTCCTGATCGACAGCGACCCAGCGACCACGCGGCAGCTCGACTGTGTGGCGCTCGTTCGTGAGCGGCCGCACGCCGCCTTGCGCCTGGTTCAGGACACCGAGCTGGCCGGCATCGTCCCAGACGAGGCGGGCGGAGAAAGCCTCGGGCGCCGTGCGGTCGCTGCCCGCCGGTCCGCCGAGCAATCCAGGCAGGCGGCCACCCGCGGCAAAGTCGAACTGCGGATCGAGCTTGAAGGCATAGGAGGCGCACGCGGCCGCGACGGGACCGGCGGACTGCGGTCCCCACTCGAAGCCGGCACCGTGCGATTGCGTTGCCGCGCGCCGCGGGGCGAGGTCCACCGCCAGCGCCGTGCCGGGGCCATGATTGACCTTGACGACATTCATCCGATCGAGGACGCCCCACTCGCTGGTGCCGAGACGCGCTTGCAGGTCCGATGGGGTCAGAAGCTGGCCGTCGTCTCGCAGGAGGGACCACTGGACGGCGTTGTCGTAGCGCACGCGGCACGATTCGGGCTCGTTGCCGCCGAGCATCGAGCGGCCGATGGTCACGATGGATGCGATCCCGATCAGCGCCACGGCGCCGTTGAGCAGGATCACCGTCATACTTGGCATGCGCATTGTCGTCTCTTCGGTTCCGACCTCGGAACGCGTTCGGCCGCGCCCGACTGGACGCATCCCCCGCACCGTCGGACGAGCCTCCCACAAAGACGTCAAGAAACCGGGCCGGTGCTTCAGGCGCTTTTTATGCAAAGGCCGCCGGCCGTGTTCACGATCGGCTAACCTCGCGGCGGCCAGTGCTCGCCGACAGCCGCCCGATGACATGCGTCCAGTGCATCGCAGCCTCGGCACTGCCGGGCGGACATAGCGCCTATATTTACCAAGAGGGCCGGTTTTCCCCCGGCGCCCCGAACGTGTATTCTTGTGTTTGGTGCCGACCGGGCTGGCAGGAGCTGACGCGCGGAATGAATGCGGTTCTGGAAGTGGTCGTTAACGGCGAGAAGGCCCGCACGCGGGCCCGGACGCTCGCCGAGCTCCTGGTCGAGCTCGGCTATGGCGATGCTAAGGTCGCGACCGCTCGCAATGGCGACTTCGTGCCCCTGCGCAAGCGGGAGGCGATCGAACTTACCGGCGGCGACACCATCGAGATTGTCGCGCCGAGACAGGGCGGATGATGACGGATACGATGACCAACACGCGGCCGGGTGCCACGCGGGCCGCTGCGGGACGCGATAGCCTGGAAGTCTACGGCACGCGTCTCGACTCGCGCCTCTTTCTTGGCACGGCCCAGTATCCCTCGCCGCAGGTTCTCGAGCGCGCGGTCAAGGCCGCGGGTGCCGACGTCGTGACCGTGTCGGTCCGGCGTGAGGGCGCGCGCGACAGGGGTGGGCTGGACTTCTGGAAGCTCATTGCCGGCCTCGGCGTGCGCGTGCTGCCGAACACGGCTGGATGCCGCACGGCGCGCGAGGCGATTGCCACCGCCGAGATGGCGCGCGAGCTTTTCGATACCGACTGGGTGAAGGTCGAGGTCATTGCCAACGACGACACGCTGCAGCCGGACCTCTTCGGCCTCGTCGAGGCGGCCGGCGCGCTCGTCCGCGAAGGCTTCAAGGTGTTTCCCTATACGACCGAAGACCTCGGCGCCGCTGAGCGGCTTCTCGCAGCGGGCTGCGAGCTGCTGATGCCGTGGGGCGCGCCGATCGGCACCGGGCGTGGCCTCGCCAATCCTTACGCCTTGCGCACGCTCAGGAACTACTTTCCCGGTGTGCCGCTCGTCGTCGATGCTGGCATCGGCGCCCCGAGCCACGCGGCGCAGGCCATGGAAATGGGCTTCGACGCGGTACTGCTCAACACGGCGGTTGCCAAGGCGGGCGATCCCGTCGCCATGGCGGAAGCCTTCGGCGCGGCGGTGCGCGCAGGCCGCACGGCTTTTGTCGCCGGCATGATGGAGGTGCGCGACATGGCGGCCCCGTCGACACCGGTGGCGGGAACGCCATTCTTCGACCTCAAGTGAGCGAGCGGCATATGCCTGCATCTCCGGTGCTCGACGTCTTCTATCCGATCGTGCCGGATGCCAGTTGGGCGCGCCGGCTCGTGCCGCTTGGCATCAAAACCCTCCAGCTTCGCTACAAAGGTACGGATGCCCGCGAGATCCGGCGCGAGATCGCGGAGAGCCTGGAACTCTGCATCGCCCTTGGCTGCCAGCTCATCGTCAACGATCACTGGCAGGCGGCGATCGATGTCGGCGCCGACTTCGTCCACCTCGGCCAGGAGGATCTGGCCGATGCAGATCTTGCGATCATCAAGGCGGCGGGCGTGCGGCTCGGCATCTCGACGCATGACGAGCCGGAGCTTGCGATCGCGCTTGCAGCAGAGCCGAAGTATGTGGCGCTCGGCCCCATCTGGGAGACCAAGCTCAAGGTCATGAAATGGGCCCCTCAGGGTCTCGACCGCGTCCGTACCTGGAAGCAGAAAATCGGCGGCCTGCCCCTCTGTGCGATCGGCGGGATCACGCCGGAGCGGGCGCCGGAAGTGCTTGCGGCAGGCGCCGATTGCGTCGCCGTGATTACCGATTTCTTCACCCACCCGGATCCAGAAAGCAGGGTCCGCCAATGGCTTAAGTGGGCCGAAGACGTACGCCGCGCCTGAGCGGCCGAACGAATTTCCGTCCCCGTCGTTATTGAGCGTAATGGACGCGTATATGGCTTGTTTGTGACAAGCCGAGCGCCGAGATTGCTTAAGCGTATGACCAAGGGCCTCTATGGCGTATCGATTGAAGTTGAAGGAGCCGCTGACCAAGGGCGTGCGCCGCATTGCAGGCGAGCAGCTTGGGAACGCGGCTGCCCGGCTCGAGGGTGGCTCCAATCCCGAGACGAGCGTGCACGAGGCGCGCAAGAGCCTGAAGCGCACGCGAGCGCTGCTCCGGCTCGTCCGGCCGGGTCTTGGCGAGACCGATTTCCGCAAGGCCAATACGCGCCTTCGTGACATCGCTCGCGGCCTGTCGGCGGTACGCGATCGCGATGTGGTGCGCGGCCTTCTAAAGAGCCTCGAGGAGGCAAAGCCGGCCGCCCTGGCAAAGGCTGCGGGACGCCTGCGCGTCGTGCTCGATGACGTGCCGGCCGCCGTCAACGGCTCGGGGCCTCAGCGCAATGTGGGCGAGGCGCTGCACGAGATCGCAGCCATGCGGCGCGAACTCGGCGATATCGCGCTCCATCCGGCGAGCTTCGACACGATCGTCGCCGGTCTCACGAAGAGCCACCGGGCAGGGCGCAAGGCGCTCGCGCGCGTCCGTGAAAATCCGGAAGATGCCGAGGCCCTGCATGATCTGCGCAAGGCGGCGCAGGCCTACTGGCGTCAGATGATCCTCATCCAGCACGCCTGGCCCGAGGTGTGCCTTGCGCGTGCGGCCGCGGCGAAGCTCGTCGCCGACCTTCTGGGGCAGGACCATGACGTCGCTCTTCTCGACGCCGTGCTCGCGGGATCGGAGGGTCAGTCGCTCACCGCGACGGAGCGGCGGACGCTCGCGCGCTACTGCGCGGGGCGTCATGGCGAGCTGAGAGCCGAGGCCCTGCCCAAGGCCGAGCTGCTTTTTATCGAGAAGTCCGATCAGCTTGGTGCCCGCATTCGCGCGCTTTGGGATTTTGCGAGGGAGGCCGAGCGTGGGCCGCCGCACGCCGAGACGAGAAGCGAGGCGGCGGCGCGCCGCTCGTCCTGAACGCCGCTTGGAATGGCAAAATTATAGCTGTGGGCGTGCATGGCGGTCGTGAAACCCCGCCGGGAGACAGCACCATTGGAATCCACTAGATTGCGGCCGTTCCGACGGTTCCGGACCGCGTGACGGTCGCCGGAGCTTTTCCCGCAATCATCAGCCGCTTACTGCTCTCTCAGGGCCCTAATCGTGACATTCGAAGCCGCCCCTACTGCGCCGGCCGAACGGCGCCGCATTCTGGCGGCCGTCGCGGGGCTCGGCACGACGCAGATCATCGGCTGGGGCACGACGTTTTCGAGCCTCACGATCTTCGGCACCACGATCGGCAGCGACCTCTCCCTTTCGCGCGAGGCGGTCTTCGGCGGCATCACCATCATGCTGCTGGCGAGCGCGCTGGTTGCGCCGCGTGTCGGGCGATATGCCGATCAGAGGGGCGCCCGCTCGGTCATGATGACCGGCTCGCTGCTCGTGACGCTGGCGATGATCGCGCTCGCGTTCACGCAGGGTGTCGTAACTTACCTGCTCGCCTGGGTGCTCGTCGGGCTCGCCATGCCGATGATGCTGGCCAATACCGCTCTCGTCGGGCTCGTCCAGATCGTCGGGGCGAACGCGCGCCGGGCCATCACGGGCCTCATGCTCATGAGCGGGCTGACAGGCACCTTCTTCCTGCCGCTCAATGCGATGCTCATCGAGAGTGTCGGCTGGCGCAATGCCTATCTCTGCTTCGCCCTGCTGCACCTTCTGGTCTGCCTGCCGATCCATGCGCTGATCCTGAGGCGGCACGAGGCGCCCCCGTCGTCGGCGGCGCGCGCGTCCGGCGATCGCACGATCGACGGCGAGCTGCCGGCCGACAAGCGCACCATGGCCTTCGTCATGCTCACCATCTGGTCATGCGCGGAGGGGCTCATCGTTTGGGGCCTCTATATGCAGGTCATCGACGTGCTGAAGGGCATGGGACTATCGGCTGTCGCCGCGGTCGCTGTTTGGGCCATGGTGGGGCCAGCCCAAGCCTCGGCGCGGCTCGGAGATCTGATCCTCGGTGGCCGTTATTCCATTCTGACGATGGCGTTGCTTTCGTCGGCACTGACCTGCGGCAGCTTTTTTCTCATCCTGCCATTCGAGGTCTCGATCGTGACCGCGGCGGCCTACTCGATCTGCCTGGGGCTTGGTCATGGCTTCTACGCGATCGCGCGCAATACTCTGCCGCTCATGCTCTTCGGCGTGCGCGAGTACGGCACGTATCTCGGGCGCATGATGCTGCCGCAGAGCATCGTCAATGCCGTGGCGCCGATCATATTTGCGACCATCATCGCCCGCTTCGATCCGATTGGGGCGCTCTGGCTTGCCGGTGCGGCGGCATTGGCAGGCTTCGTGTCCGTTCTCATGCTCGTGCGCACCTGCCGCTCATCGGCCATGGGCTAACCAAGCCGAGCGCTTTGGCGGCGCAGGCCGGCTGACCGAACTTGATTTATGTGCCGGGCCGTTGCCTCTATGACCGCGCGTGTTCCGCAATTCCGACGAGGAGCGAGAATGTCAGGACCGAACAAAACAGCCATCGTTACGGGGGCGGGGTCGGGCATTGGTCAGGCGACTAGCACGCTCCTGCTCGAGCATGGATGGAATGTCGTCGCGATCGATCTTCAGGCCAAGGGCTTGGTTGAGCTCGAAGCCGGTGGCGCGGGACATCGCCTGCTCGCGCGGGCCTGCGACGTGGCCGATGAAGCTCAGGTCACGGCTCTCGTGAACGACGCCGTTGCCAGGTTCGGCCGCATTGACGGCGTCGTCAACTCGGCCGGCATGGCCGCCGACAAGCACGTGTTCGACACGTCCGCGGAGCTCTTCCGCAAAATCCTCGACGTCAATGTCGTGGGGACGTTCCTGCTCGGACGCGAGGCCGCGCGGCATATGGCCAAGGCGGGCCGAGGCGCGATCGTCAACGTGGCGTCAATCTCGGGTCTCAGGGGTTCCAAGGGCCGCTCGGCCTATGGCGCGTCGAAGGGTGCCGTTGTCAACCTGACGCAAGTCATGGCCAATGATCTCGCACCGCACGGCATTCGCGTGAATGCCGTCGCGCCCGGCCCCGTCGAGACGCCGATGGTGAAGGCGCTGCACACCGCGGCCGACCGCGAACTCTACAACCGCTATATCCCGATGCGCCGTTATGCCGAGCCGCGCGAGATCGCGAGCGTCATCCACTTCCTTCTCGACGAAAGCCAGTCGAGCTTCGTGACCGGCGAGATCATCGCGGTCGATGGCGGCTATCGCGGCGCCGGAATCATCGTCGATCCGGCCTGATTTCCGAGGACGAATGCCCCGCTACCGCATCACGATCGAATACGACGGCACGCCCTTTCTCGGCTGGCAGATCCAGGCCGATGGCGCATCCGTGCAGGGTTCGCTCGCTGATGCCGTCCACAAGCTCGGCGGCGAGCGTGTCGAGGTGCGCGGCGCCGGGCGGACGGATGCGGGTGTGCACGCGCTCGGCCAGGTTGCCCATTTCGATCTCGTGCGCGACTGGCCCGCGGATACCGTGCGCGACGCGGTGAACTTTCACTTGAAGCCGGCGCCGATCTCCATTCTCGACTGCACGGTGATCGATGAAGGCTTCGATGCCCGCTTCAGCGCCGTCGGACGACACTACCTCTATCGCATTCTCGCACGCCGCGCCCCGCCGGCGCTCGATCGGAACCGCGTGTGGTGGGTGCCGCGCCCGCTCGATGCGGCCGCCATGGCGGCTGCGGCGCCGGCCTTGCTCGGCAAGCACGATTTCACGACGTTCCGCGCGGCCGGCTGTCAGGCGCGCTCGCCCGTCAAGACGCTCGATCGGCTGGACGTGACAAGCGTCGGCGACGAGATCCGTATCGAGGCTTCGGCGCGTTCATTTCTGCATCATCAGGTGCGCTCGATCGTCGGCAGCCTGAAGTACGTCGGTGAGGGCAAGTGGCCGGTGAGCGAGATGGCGGCCGCGCTCGAAGCGCGCGACCGTAGCCGCTGTGGTGCACTGGCGCCATCGAGCGGACTCTATCTCGTGCGTGTCGATTATCCGCCGGGGCCCTTCCCGCCGCGTTAACGCGCCGCGCCCGCTAGCTCTTGAGCATCCGATCGACCATCTCGCGCGCCGTGCCGAGGTAGTGGGCGGGATCGACGACGCGGGCGAGATCGGCGCCTTTGATGTGCTGCGTTACATCCGTGCGCTTCTCCAACTGGGCGAGCAGCGTGGTGCCTTCGTTCAGCGCCGCGCGGCAGCAGTCGTAGACAATGTCGTGCGCGGCACCGCGTCCTGTGTACGGCGCCAGCGCCATCATTGCGGCCTCGGCAACGATCAGTCCGCCCGTGATGTCGAGGTTACGGCGCATGCGATCGCCATCGACGATCAGCCCTTCGAGCATGAAACGGGCCTGATAGAGGGCGCCGGCCGTCGCAATGAACGCGCGCGGGAGCGCGATCCATTCGAGGTGCCACGGTCCCGTCGCGCGCTCATGATCGGCGGCCATGGCGTCGAGCAGCAGGCTCGCGTCCGAGCGCACGGCCTTGGCAATGGCGAGGATCATCTCGCAGGAAATGGGATTGCGCTTCTGCGGCATCGTGGATGAGCCGCCGCGTCCTTTCACGAACGGCTCGAAAGCCTCGGCGACCTCTGTCTGCATCATCAGCATGATATCGGTCGCGATCTTCGCGAGGCCGCCCGAGAGGATGGCGAGCGCGCTGCCGACCTCGGCGATGGTATCGCGCGCCGCGTGCCATGTGATGTCGGGTACGCCGAGCTTCAGCTCCTCCGCGAGTGCCGCCTGCACTTTGAGGCCGTCGCCGCCGAGCGAGGCGAGCGTGCCGGCGGCGCCCGAGAACTGAACGACGAGGAGACGTTTGCGCAGTTCTCCGAGCCGCTGCTTGTCGCGCCGCACGCTCGAAAGCCAAACCGCGGCCTTGTAGCCGAACGTCACGGGCAGAGCATGCTGCATGTGCGTGCGACCGGCCATGACGGTATCGCGATGCTTGGCCGCGAGCGTCTCCAATGCACGCGCGACGGCATGAAGCTCGTCGTCGACGATGTCGAGCGCCGCGCGGAGCTGCAGCACCGTTGCGCTGTCCATGATGTCCTGCGTGGTTGCGCCCCAGTGCACGTAGCGGCCCGCGTCGCCGCACTGCTTCGCCATTTGATGGACGATGCCGATGATGGGATAGCCGACGATATCGGTTTCGGCCTTCAGCTTGGCGAGATCGAGCTTGCTCGCGTCCGCCTTGTCCGCGATCTCCTTGGCCGCGTCCGCGGGAATGACGCCGACGCGCCCTTCGGCCTTGGCGAGGGCGACCTCGACCTCGACGTAGCGGGCGACCAGCGCCTCGTCGCTCCATACGGCGCGCATGGCCGGCGTGCCGAAGAAATCGCGATAGATGGCGGAGTCGAAGACGGTCGATGGCATTGCGTGCAGCGTCCTTTGCGGGCTCGTGATTGGTGGCTTGCGTGCTCTCAGGTCTTGGCTTTGCCGCTCAGCGATCGATAGACCTTCACGACCTGGCTGTCGTCCTGCTGGCCGAGGCCCATGCCGGCAGCGGCGAGATATTGCTGGTGCGCGGCAGCGGCGATCGGCAGACCCATGCGCAACGCGCGACCGGAGTCGAGCACGAGGCCGAGATCCTTGACGAAGATCTCGATGGCGCTCGTCACAACGTCGTCGTAGTCGATCATGCGCGGACCGCGTGCCCTGAGCATCCAGCTCCCTGCTGCCGAGCCGGTCAGCAGATCATAGGCAACTTTCGTATCGACGCCCGCACGTTCGGCGAAGGCGATGGCTTCGGCGGCAACGGCGAGATTGGCACCGGCCATGAGCTGATTGACGATCTTCATCGCTGAGCCCTGCCCGGGCTTCTGGCCGAGATAGAAGAGATTGGATCCCATGGCTTCGAGCAATGGACGCGATGCGTCGAACGTCGCTTGCGGCGCCGCGGCCATGATCGTGAGCGTGCCGCCCTTGGCGCCGGTCACGCCGCCCGAAACAGGCGCATCGACGAATTTGCGCCCGCTCGCTTCGACGCGTTTGGCGATGTCCTCCACGCGCCCCGGCGCGCAGGTCGCCATCAGGATGACCGTTCCGCCTTCGGGAAGCGCATCGAGCGCGCCGTCCTTGAAGAGAATCGTCTCGGCCTGATCGGCATTGACGACCATCAGCACGAGTGCCTCGGCGCCCTTGGCCGCCTCGGCCGCGCTTGCGGCTGCATGGCCACCGTTCTTCACCAGCCGGTCGACGGCCTCGCGCCGGATATCGTAGCCGACGACGCGCCACTGCTTCGAGACGAGGGTCTCGGCCATCTCCGCGCCCATGGCGCCAAGTCCGACGAATCCAATGGTTGCAGGCATGTGTCCTCCCATATGTCTCGCCGGACCTGGTTCGGCCGGACGTTCGATAGCGTTCTACTGCGCAGTGTCCGCAGGTTAAAGCGCTGCGTTGAAATTGCGCTGCATTGCACCGATGAGCCGTATGCGAACGGCCCTTGCCTTGGACAAAATGCCGGTCCAACATATCGGGGCCGCGCAGCCTCAACTCAGGCGCGGGGCGCGGCACACGTCCTTGCGCCTGAGCGACAAGGAGGAAACCATGGGGCTTGAACCCAACGGCAGTGCAACGCGCAGCGCCCGCGCCATCGCGATCCTTGGTCCCTACCTCTCCGGCAAGACCACTCTCCTCGAAGCCATTTTGGCCCGCACCGGTGCCGTGACGCGCCAGGGTGCCATCGTCGACAAGAACACCGTCGGCGACAGCGTACCCGAGGCGCGCGACCACGGCATGAGCGTCGAGGTCAACGTGGCCGACGTGGATTTTCTCGGCGATCGCTTCACGTTCATCGACTGCCCCGGCTCGATCGAGTTCCAGGCCGAAGCGAATGCGGTGCTTGCCGCCTGCGACGCGGCGGTCGTCGTTTGCGAGCCCGATCCCAAGCGCGTGCCCGCGCTGCAGCTCATTCTCAAGCAGCTCGAGGATCGCGGCGTTCCTCATTTCCTTTTTCTCAACAAGATCGACAGTTTCGAGACCCCGGTCCGCGAGATTCTGCCCATGCTGCAGCCCGCGAGCGCCAAGCCGCTCGTGCTGCGCCAGATTCCGGTCTGGGAGAACGGCATTGCGACGGGCTTCGTCGATCTCGCTCTCGAGCGCGCGTTCGTCTACCGCGAGCACGCCCCTTCTGAAGTCGTCGCGATGCCGGAGGCACTCGAGCCGCGCAAGCAGGAAGCGCGCTTCCATATGCTCGAGCAGCTCGCCGACTACGACGACGAACTCATGGAGCAGCTTCTCGGCGACATGCAGCCGCCGCGCGACAGGGTGTTTGAGGATCTCGCCAAGGAAATGCGCGAAGGCCTGATCTGCCCGGTCCTGCTCGGCTCGGCGGAGAACGGCAACGGCATCGTGCGGCTTCTCAAGGCGCTGCGTCATGAGGCGCCATTCGTGTCGCAAACGGCGGAGCGCATCGGGCTCGGCGAGGCCAAGTCGGCCGTGCAGATCCTCAAGACAGTCTACACGGCGCACGGCGGCAAGCTCTCGATCGCGCGCGTGCTCGCGAGCGATCTGCCGGATGGCGCGACGCTCTATGGCACGCGCGGCGACGATCGCGTGGCCGGCATCTTCTCCATGCTGGGTCAGGAAGCACGCAAGCTCACGAGTGCCAAACGCGGCGACACCGTCGCGCTCGGCCGCCTCGAGAGCGCACGCACGGGCGACACGCTTTCGACCGAGAAAAGCGGGATTGCTCAGATCGAGCTGCCCGAGCAGGCGAAGCCTGTCTATGGCGTCGCGATCGAGCTCAAGGATCGCAAGGACGAGGTCAAGCTCAGCGCGGCTCTCGCGAAGCTCATGGAGGAGGACCCCTCCGTCAGGCTCGATCACTCGGCGGAGACGCACCAGATGGTGCTCTGGGGTCAGGGCGAGATGCACCTGCGGGTCGCCATGGAGCGGCTGAAGCGGAAGTATGGCATCGAAGCCGGCACTCGCCGGCGGCAGATTCCCTACAAGGAGACCATCAAGGGGACGGTTTCGATCCGCGGCCGGCACAAGAAGCAGTCGGGCGGACATGGCCAGTTCGGTGATGTCGTGGTCGAGATTAAGCCGCGCCGCCGCGGCGAGGGCTTCCAGTTCGACGATACGATCACCGGCGGCGTGGTGCCGAAGCAGTTCATTCCCTCGGTCGAGATCGGCGTGCGCGACTATCTCCAGCACGGGCCGCTCGGATTCCCCGTGGTGGATGTGGCGGTGACGCTGACGGACGGCTCCTATCACAGCGTCGACAGCTCGGACATGGCGTTCCGCCAAGCTGGCCGCCTCGCCATGTCGGAAGGCATGCCGAAGTGCGCACCGGTGCTGCTGGAGCCTGTGATGTCGGTCGAGATCGTCGTGCCGTCGGAGGCGACATCACGCATCAACGCGATGATCTCGCAGCGGCGCGGCCAGATCCTCGGTTTCGACGCACGTCCCGACTGGCCAGGGTGGGATGCGGTTCAGGCGCGCGTGCCGGAGACGGAGATCCAGGACCTGATCGTGGAGCTGCGCTCGGCGACAGCCGGTGTCGGCACGTTTGTCGCGAAGTTCGATCATCTCGCCGAACTGACCGGGCGTCTGGCCGATCAGGTATTGGCGGCGCAGAAGGAAGTTGCTGCTTAATTTTCTTGTTTGCCCGGCCTACCGGCCGACGCGCAGTCGCGCGCTCATGAAGTGGTGCTGCAGCAATCGACAACGGCTGCACTGAGCGCGACGGTGTCCCTTCTCCCCGTCCTACACGGGGAGAAGGTTAGGATGAGGGGCGGCACCACTTACCAACGTCAGCGTATGCCGCCGCCCCTCACCCTAGCCCTCTCCCCGCGAAGAGCGGGGAGAGGGGATAAGAATTGATCACCTCATCAGAAACAGCGGACACTCGAGCGCGCCGACAAGGTCGCGGACATCGCCGTGAGCGGGCACGAGAATGCCGCCGAAATGGCCGATGAGAAATCCGCCGCTGAGGCGTCGGATGACCTCGGCGAGCGCTGCCGGTGCGCCCTGATCGATCTGACAGGAAATGAGTGTGACCTTGGATTGCGTGCCGAGCGCGAGGCGCACGTGCTCCTCGAGGGCCTGACCACGCTCCGGGCCATCGGCGAGCAGCATGATCATGACGGCGCCGCCGGTCACGCCGGCCATGCGCTCGGCGGCCCGCAGCATGGGCTGAAGATGATCGGGGCTCTCGACGACGGCGATCACGGGGCCTGCCGTGCGCCGCGCCTTGGGACCGACGAGCATCAAGCCCGTGTAGCCGGCGACATTGGCGAAGAGCTCGCAGACGCGCAGTCCTTGGCCCGGCGCCAGCACATCCGCTAGCGCGACGACGTTCCATGGCCCGTCCTCGGCGCACGCCTTAGCGAGGGCCTGCACCGGGTCGTCCCGTACGACGCGCGCCCTGAGCGGCACGTTGGCGGCGCGAGCAAGCGCTTCCACACGCCGGCTGAGCGCGCGTGCGGTGAGCTGGAGATCACGCTCGATGGCCTCGCGCGAGAGGGGCCGATGCGCGCCGGTCAGCGAGATCTCGCGTGCGAAGGGATAGCTCGCCATATCGTAGAGCTGAAGGTCCTCGACGAAGAGGCTTTCGATCTCGGAATGAAAGGCCTGGGCAATGCGCACGGCCGCCTCCATCGCGACCGCGTTCGGGTGCCCCGATGTGATGTGCAGCACGACCCGCCCGCGCTGCTCGCCGGCTTCCGCAACGTGCATGATCATGACGACGGCTTCCCGCTGTCGCTACCCGTGATGGCGCTGTCGCCGGCGTCGGTGCGACGCGCAAAGGCGCGACTCCGCTCGGCAAAGCTGCGCAGCTTCTCCTCGACCTTCCGGTTGATGCTGCCAGCTTCGAATTCTCCATCCTCGCCGCGGGCGCCGGCCTTGATCCCGGTCAAGATCTCGATGCCCTGGTCGATCGTGTCGACGGCGTGGATCGCGAATTTGCCGGCCTTCACGGCCTCGACGACATCCTCGCGCAGCATGAGATGCTGCACATTGGCCCGCGGCACGAGCACGCCCTGATCGCCCGTGAGGCCGCGCGCCTTGCAGACATCGAAGAAGCCTTCGATCTTCTCGTTGGCGCCGCCGATCGCTTGCACCTCGCCCCACTGGTTGACCGAGCCGGTCACGGCAAAAGACTGCTTGATCGGCACTTCGGAGAGCGCCGAAAGCAGCGCGTAAAGCTCGGCCGACGAGGCACTGTCACCATCGACGCCGCCATAGGATTGCTCGAAGACCAGCGTTGCCGCGAGGGCGAGCGGCACGTCGAGTGCGTAGCGTCCGGCGAGGAAGCCCCAGAGGATCATCACGCCCTTCGTGTGGAGCGCGCCGCCGAGATTGGCCTCGCGCTCGATATCGGTCACGCGGCCCGAGCCCATGCGCACGCGCGCGGTGATGCGGCTCGGCCGGCCGAAGGCGAAGTCGCCGAGCTGGAGCACGGCGAGGCCGTTGATCTGGCCGACCTTGGCGCCGGTCGTGTCGACGAGCACAATCTCGCGCTCGATGGTCTCCTGGGCGCGATCGCGCAGGCGGTCCGAGCGCTGCACGTTCTCGTCGATCGCTTGCGCGACATCGGCGCGGGTGGTCACGTCGCGGCCTGCCTGGGAAGCCCAGTAGTCGGCCTCGCGCACGAGGTCGGCAATGCGGCCGATTTCGATCGAGAGCTTCTCCCGATCGGAAGCGAGGCGCGCGCCTTCCTCGATGATGCGGGCAACGGCCGGCGCATCGAGCGGCTTCAGCTTATGCTCCATCACAATCGACGCGATCAGCCGCGCATAGGCCTGGTCGTTCTCGGTGGAACGAGCGATGGAATCGTCGAAATCCGCCTGCACCTTGAAGAAGCGCGAGAAGTCCGGGTCTGCCGCGGCGAGCAGGTAGTAGAGCTCGCGATCGCCGAGCAGCACGACTTTGGTGTCGAAAGGAATGGGTTCGGGATCGAGCGATTGCGTCGACATCAGCCCCGACATCTCGGAGGGCTGCTCGATGCGGATTTCCTGCGACTTGATCGTGCGCTTGAGCGCCTCCCAGGCGAAGGGCGACATCAGCAGCTTGCGCGCGTCGATCATCAGGTAACCGCCGTTCGCCTTGTGCAGCGTACCCGGCTTGATGAGCAGGAAGTCCGTGACGAGCGCGCCCATCTGCGCGATGTGCTCGACGCGGCCGATGAGATTGCCGTAGGTCGGGTTCAGCTCCTCGACGAGTGGTGCCATGGGCGGGTCGTCGCCGCCGTGCGAGACCATCGGATTGACCATGTAGCGGCGGAAGCGGGCGTCGCGGGCGGTGTCGACCGGCTGCTTGACCATCTCGTTCTCCTCGCCCGTGGGCGCGAGGAAGAGGCCGACGTTGCGGACGAGGTCGCGGCCGACGGCATCGAGGTAGCCCAGGACATCGGGCTGGTCGGCGAAGGCGGCGGCGAGGTCGTCGAGGGCTTCGTGCACGCCGAGCGAGGCGATCTCCTCATTGAGCTCGCTCAGCTTGGCCCGGCGCTGCTTGTCGGTCTTCGGGAGCTTCTCGATGATCTCCGCGAGCTCCTTCTGCAGGGCCTCGATGCGCTGCTCGATCTGCTTGCGCATGGCCTCGGGGAGCGTGTTGAAGACCTCGGGCTTGACGATCTTGCCCTCGTGCATCGGCGCCATGGCGAAGCCGGTGGGCGTGCGCAGAATAGTGATGTTCTGGCTGTTGGCCTTCGCGTTGAGGCCCTCGAATGCCTGCTCCTGGCCGGAACGGAATTCCTCGTCGATGGCGCGCCGGCGCGCCTGATAGTCCTCGCCCTCGAACATGGCGGGGAGCGTATTCCTGAGCTCGTCGATGGCGCCGATCATGCCTTTCACGAGGGCGCGGGCGCGGCCCGGCGGCAGCTTCAGCGCGCGCGGGCGGTTCGGCGTCTCGAAGTTGTTGACGTAGACCCAGTCCGGCGGGATCGGCAGGTCCTGGAGCTTGCGCTCGAGGTGCTGGCGGACGGCCGTGGTTTTGCCCGAGGCCGCGGGGCCGAGCACGAAGATGTTGAAGTCGTGGCTCGCCATGTTGGCGCCGAACTGGATGGCCTTGAGGGCACGGTCCTGGCCGATGAGGCCGCGCGCCGGCTCGAGCTCGGACGTCGTCTTGAAGCCGAGGGCCGTCGGATCGACGACGCGCCTCAGCTCGGTGACGGCAAGGGGTGTGTGCGACCTGGCCGGTGACGGGGCTTGGCCGTTGGCCGAATTGCGGGCCGCATTGGTGGCTGCAGCGCCATCCTTTTCGGCCTTATCGGGCTTGGAGGGCTGTGATTTCCAGAAGGCCATGCAACCTCACTCCTCGCATACTCCACGCCCGCCCGCGCCGAGGTGCCCCGGAGAAAAACGCACCCGCCTCACGCGGTCAACCCATCGCTTGCCGGGTCGTTCCTCAGGCCGGCCGGGCGGTCGGCTCGGCAGCTCCGGCGGCGCCTTCGTGCGAGGTACCCCGCTCGGTGCGGCTCTCGAGATAGGCCTCGCTGCGCATCTCGATCAGGCGGCTCACCGTGCGCTCGAACAATACAGCCGCGTCGCCGGCCGGGTATAAGTCCTGCGGCTCGGCTTCGGCCGAAGCGATGAGCCCGATGCGGTTGTCGTAGAGCGTGTCGATCAGGTTGATGAACCGGCGCGCCTCGTTGCGCTTTTCCGGCGGCAGCTTGGGAATGCCCTCGATGATGACGGTATGGAAGGCATGGGCGATGTGGAGGTAGTCGAGCGAGCCGAGCGGCTTCTCGCAAAGGTCGCTGAAGCTGAAGAAAGCGACGCCGCGCGCGGCCTCGGGGACCGTCAGCGTGCGACCCTTGACGTCGAGCGTCATGGGCTTGCCCTTCCATACGCCGGTGAGGCGCGTGAAGGCGGCTCGGAGCGCCCGGCGGGGATCGGAATTGGCCGGCGTGAAGTAGAGCGGCTGGCCAGCGAGCTTCTCGAGGCGGAAGTCCTTGGCGGCACCGAGCTCGATCACCTCCATGTGCTTCTCGATGAGATCGATCGAGGGCAGGAAGAGCTGTCGGTTGAGGCCGTTCAGGTAGAGGCCGCGCGGCGGCTGGTTCGAGGTCGCAACCATGACCACCTGACGGTCGAACAGGCCCTTGAAGAGGCGCCCGAGGATCATCGCATCGGCGATGTCGGTCACATGCAGCTCGTCGAAGCAGAGGAGCTGCGCCTCGTCCGCGATGCCGTTCGCGACGAAGGGCAGGGGATCGCCGTCGACCTTCTTGCGCGCGATGCCGATGCGGTCGTGCGTCTCGGCCATGAACTCATGGAAATGGATGCGCCTCTTCGGCGTGAACTGAACCGTGTCGAAGAAGAGGTCCATGAGCATGGTTTTGCCGCGGCCGACCTTGCCGTGGATGTAGAGCCCGTGAGGCGCCGGCCGCTTGGCGGCAAAGAGGTTGGAGAGCTTCCAGCCGCCGTTCGTCGGGCGCCAGTCCTTCAGCTCGGCCGCGAGCGCATCGAGGCGGGCGGCGACTTCCGCCTGGGCGGCGTCGTAGCTCGTCTCGCCGGCTTCGACGCGCGCAGTGTATCGGGCAAGGGGGCTCGCGCTCATGATCTCGGCGGGGAGGACCGTTTTGGATTGCGGACGATCTTCGGGTTCCAGCCTTCGGCGGCAGAATGCCCGCGTCGGTAGGGGTCGATTGCCTGTTCAGCTAGCGGCTCCAGGGGGCAGGGTCAAGCGCGGACGCCGCCTGCCGGACAAGCGCACGGTGCCGGTCCGCTGATCGGGTGCGGACGGCTGCCGATGCGAGATTGTCGTGTTGGCGTAGGGCAATTTGCCGCCTGTTGCCGAGCCGAATAAGGCACTGGACGTTCATTCTGAAACGCGGCAAGCTCCACTCCAAGGTAGCGGTCGCCAGCATCCCATGCAGGCTTATAACGCTTCCAAAAAATACATGAGCGGTCGGCATGCATGTGTCGCCTGACATGGGAGGGAACTGAGTGGTAGCTGTTGTCGAGCCCGCCACGGCGCGGCGCGGGGCTATGCCGTCCGCGCCACCGTTACTGAGCGTCAGAAATGTCTGCGTGCGGTTTGGCGGTATTGTTGCGCTCGATGGTATCACCTTCGACATTCGGAACGGCGAGATCGCCGGCCTGATCGGGCCGAATGGCGCCGGCAAGACGACGCTCTTCAATTGCCTCTCCCGCCTCTACATCCCCAATGACGGCGACATCCTTTTCGAGGACCGCTCGATCCTCGCCTCGCCCCGCCACGAGATCCCGAGCCTCGGTCTCGGACGCACTTTCCAGAACGTCGCGCTGTTCGATCGTCTGAGCGTACTCGACAACGTCAAGGTCGGCTGTCACAGCCAGAGCACGTCCGGTTTTCTCGCGACGGCGCTGCGGCTCCCAGGCGTCGCGGCCGAGGAGCAGCGCATTACCGAAAGGGCCTGGGAGCTCATCGAGTTCATGGACCTCAAGCCGTTCGCCACCATGCCGGCGGGTCCGTTGCCCTTTCCGATCCGCAAGCGCGTCGAGCTGGCCCGTGCGCTGGCGGCGAGCCCGAAGCTCCTCCTTCTCGATGAGCCCGCCGCCGGTCTCAATCATGATGAGATCGGTGTGCTAGAAGCCCAGATCCGCCGCGTGCGCGATCTCCAGAAGGTGACCGTGCTGCTCGTCGAGCACCACATGAGTCTCGTCATGGCCGTGTCGGACAAGGTCGTGGCGATCGATTTCGGCCGCAAGATCGCTGAAGGCACGCCGGCCGAGGTCCAGCGCAATCCCGAGGTGATCAAGGCCTATCTCGGCACGGGGGCCGAGACATGAGCAATATCCTCGAGGTGAAGGATCTCAAGGCCTACTACGGCCCCTCGCAGGCGCTGCACGGCATCGATTTCGCGCTCACGAAGGGCGGCATCACGACGCTGCTCGGTGCGAACGGTGCCGGCAAGACGACGACGCTCCGGGCCATCTGCGGCATGGTGCGGGCCGAAGGCTCGGTGCTGATCGACGGCGAGCCGGTCTCGGGCAAAGCGACGGAGGCCGTTGTGCGCATGGGCGTCGGGCACGTTCCCGAGGGCCGCGGCACGTTCACCGAGCTCAGCGTCGAGGAAAACCTGCGCGTCGCCGCCTATACGCGGCGCGCCCGGGCGGCCGTCGCGCGCGACCTCGAGTTGGTCTTCACCTATTTCCCGCGCCTCAAGGAGCGCATGGCCCAGCAGGCCGGCACGCTCTCGGGCGGTGAGCAGCAGATGCTCGCGATCTCTCGCGCGCTCATGCTCGGGCCGCGGCTCATGCTGCTCGACGAGCCGTCGTTCGGCCTCGCGCCGCTCATCGTGCAGGAGATCTTCCGCATCATGCGGCGCATCAACGAGGAGGCGAAGGTCTCGATGCTGCTCGTCGAGCAGAACGCGGCCCTGGCGCTCGAGCTCGCGGACCACGCCTACGTGCTCGAGACGGGGCGCGTCGTGATGTCGGGAACCTCGGCGGACGTGAAGTCGGACGAGCAGATTCGCAAGTCCTATCTCGGATACTGAAAGCGGCAGGCTGGGCATCGGATCGATATGGAGCAGCTCCTTCAGCAGATAGCATCGGGACTGGCGAACGGCGCGATCTACGCGTTGCTCGCCCTTGCGCTCGTCATGATCTTCGTATCGACGAACCACATCAATTTCGCCCAAGGCGAGATGGCGATGTTCAGCGCCTTCGTCTGCTGGCAATTCCTCGACTGGGGCTATCCATTCTGGGTTGCGCTTCCCGCGACCATGCTCTTCTCCTTCACCATCGGCGTGCTGATCGAACGCATCATCCTGAGACCATTGCACACCGCGCCCCTCCTCTCCGTCGTTGTGGTCTTCATCGGTCTCCTGGCGATTTTCCACTCGCTTGCTGGTGCGATCTGGACGCACACCATCAAGCCGTTCCCATCGCCCTTTCCGGAGATGTCGTTCGCGGGTGGCATCATCGGGTTTCATCAGATCGGGATGATCCTGGTTTCTGCCGGCATGCTGGTCCTGCTGTTTTGCTTCTTCCGCTTCACGTCGCTCGGGCTCGCCATGCGGGCTGCGGCGCTGAACGCGACTTCGGCGCGGCTCGCCGGCATCAACGTCGGCTGGATGCTGGCGCTCGGCTGGGGGCTTGCCGCGACCGTGGGCTCCGTCGCGGGCATCCTCGTCGCGCCGGTCGTCTATCTCGAGCCGAACATGATGGCCGGCATTCTGCTCTACGGATTCGCCGGCGCTCTCGTCGGCGGCATCTCGAGCCCGGGCGGCGCGGTCGCCGGCGGCTTCATCGTCGGTGTGCTCGAGAACATGGTCGCCTATCTCGGCAACATGCTGGAGCGCGCGACCGGCTTCTATCTCATCGGCAACGGCGAAAAGCTCACCGTGGCGCTGTTGATCGTCATAACGGTGCTCACACTGAAGCCGTCCGGCCTCTTCGGGCGCGTTACCGTCAAGAGGGTCTGAGCATGGCGACGACGATGACGACGGACAGACCCGCCGACGGTGCGGCGCGCGGCGCGGGAACGGCACCGCCGGCGGCGCAGGCGCCTGTGCCGAAGTGGATCTGGGTCGGCGTCGTCGTTGCGGCTCTGCTGCCGCTGATCGGCGGGCGGACAGGCCTCATCTCGAACTTCTATTTTCTCCAGCTCTCGCTGATGATCGTCTACTCGATCGCGGTGCTCGGTCTCAATCTGCTGACCGGTTTCAACGGCCAGATCTCGCTCGGGCACGGCGCGTTCTTTGCGGTTGGCGCTTACGTCACCGCGATCCTCATCGATCGCTACGAGATGCACTACCTGGCGACGCTGCCGCTCGCCATGATCGCGTGCTTCGTGATCGGCTACCTCTTCGGCCTGCCGGCGCTCCGGCTCGAAGGCCATTATCTGGCGCTCGCCACGTTCGCACTGGCTATCGCCGTCCCGCAGTTCCTCAAGTACCGCCATTTCGAGCCCTTCACGCACGGCGTGCAGGGCATCAACATCTTCAAGCCCGATCCGCCCTTCGGGCTGCCGCTGAGCCCCGACCAGTGGCTCTACCTGATCGTTCTGGCGTGCGCGGTCGTCATGTTCATCGTTGCCCGCAATATCGTTCGCGGCCGCATGGGACGGGCGATGATGGCCATTCGCGACCAGCCGCTCGCCGCCGACACCATGGGCATAAATTCGGCGCGGACGAAGTCGATCACGTTCGGCATCAGTGCGCTCTATGTCGGTCTTGCCGGCGCGCTCCATGCCATCATCTTCGAGTTCGTCTCGCCGGACAGCTTCCGCTTCGAGCTGTCGATCGCGATCCTCGTCGGCGCGGTGATCGGGGGCATCGCGACCCTCACCGGCGCCGTGATCGGCGGCTTCTTCGTCCAGTTCATCGAGAAGTATGCCGATGCGGCGACGAAATGGGTGACGTCGACCGTTCATCTGCCCATCCACTTGGAGCCATGGACGATCTACGGCATCGTGCTGATCGTGCTGATGTACACCATGCCCATGGGCATAGCCGGAGGGCTCGGCTCATTGTGGCGAAGAATCCGACCCCCCGGATAAGCGCAGGCGCCTCAAAGAGCCTGTTCAAACTAGGCCGAGCAAAGGAGGAAGCACATGACGAAAAGAACCCGCAGAGATGTTCTGGTCGGCGGCTCCGCGATCGCGGCCGCGCAAGTGGTCGGCTTCCCGGCCATTGCCCAGGGCAAGAAGTATGACGATGGGGCGAGCGACACCACCATCAAGATCGGCAACACCAACCCGTACTCGGGCAATGCGTCGGCTTACGGCGTGATCGGGCAGACGCTCGGCGCCTATTTCAAGATGATCAACGAGCAGGGCGGCATCAATGGCCGCAAGATCGAGTACATCTCCTACGATGACGGCTACAGCCCGCCGAAGACCGTCGAGATGGTCCGCAAGCTCGTCGAGCAGGACCAGGTGCTGTTCATTTTCCAGACCCTCGGAACGCCGCCGAACACGGCGATCCATCGCTATATGAACCAGAAGAAGGTGCCTCAGCTCTTCGTTGCGACGGGCGCATCGAAGTGGGGTCAGCCGAAGGAATTCCCGTGGACCATGGGCTGGCAGCCCGACTACGTGACCGAAGGCGCGATCTACGCCAAGCACATCCTGGCGACCGTGAAGGATCCGAAGATCGGCATTCTCATGCAGAATGACGACTACGGTAAGGACTACTACAACGGCTTCATCCAGGGGCTCGCCGACAAGAAGGGGCTCGTCACGCAGCTTGCGACGTACGAAGTCACCGACCCGACAGTCGACAGCCAGATGATCCAGCTCAAGAACACGGGCGCCAACGTGTTCTTCAACATCACGACGCCGAAGTTCGCCGCTCAGGCGATCAAGAAGGCGCACGAGATCGAATGGAAGCCGGCGCACTACCTCAACAACGTGTCGGCTTCGGTCGGTGCCGTGATCAGGCCGGCTGGCTTCGAGGCGTCGCAAGGCGTCATTACCGCCCAGTACCTCAAGGATCCGACCGACACGCAATGGGCCGCGTCTCCCGACATGGTCGCCTGGAATGCGTTCATGGATAAGTACATGCCGCAGGGCGACAAGAAGAGCACGTTCCATGCCTTCGGATATTCGGTGACGGCCACGGTCGTGGAGGTCCTGAAGAAGTGCGGCGACACGCTGACGCGCGAGAACGTCATGAAGCAGGCCGCGAGCCTCAAGAACCTCGAGGTGCCGCTACTGCTGCCGGGCATCAAGGTCAACACGAGCCCGACGGACTTCTACCCGATCCAGTCCGTCCGTCTGGCCCGGGTGAAAGGCGAAAGCTTCGAGCTCTTCGGCGAGATTCTCTCGAACGAGAGCAGCTGATCGCCGCCTGCTCGGGCGGCGCGCCACGTGCCGTCCGAGCTACCGTGTCGCGAAGAATTCAGGCCCGGCGCCGACGATGTTGGCGTCGGGCTTTCCTATGAATGAGGCATCCTTGCCTTCGTAATCGATCGCGCAAAGGACGGAGCGAATGGCTTCGAGTCGCGCCCGGCGCTGGTCATTGGCGAGGATGACCGTCCAGGGTGCTGTCGCCGTGTGCGTGAAGCGGAACATCTCCTCCTTGGCGGCGCTGTAGTCGTCGAAGCGGGCCATGGCGGCAAGATCGATATCGCTGATCTTCCATTGCTTGAGCGGATCGTGGCGGCGCTCATGGAAACGCACGAGCTGCATCTCGCGGCCGATCTCGAGATAGAACTTGAAGAGGCGGATGCCGTCGCGCACGAGCAGGCCCTCGAACTCCGGCGCCTCGCGCAGGAAGACGGCGTGCTGCTCTTCGGTGCAGAAGCCCATGACGTGCTCGACGCCGGCGCGGTTGTACCAGGAGCGGTCGAAGAGCGACATGCCGCCGGCAGGCGGAAGATGCGGCACGTAGCGCTGGAAATACCACTGCCGGCTCTCGGTGTCGGTCGGCTTGTCGAGTGCGATGACGCGTGCGTGGCGCGGATTGAGGTGGCGCACGAAATGGCTGATGCACGTGCCCTTGCCGGCTGAGTCGCGCCCCTCGAACAGGCAGACGATGCGCTCGCCGCTCTTGCGTATCGCGTTCTGCAGGCATGCAAGCTGGATCTGCAGCGACTCCAGTTCGTCCTCGAAGGTGTCCCGCTTCATCTTCTTGTCATAGGGGTAGCCGCCGCTGCAGAGCGCGGCTTCCTCGATGGCCTTCGGTATCTTTGGATCGTCGAGATCGAAGCGCGCGAGTGCCTTTGCGTCGACCTTGGCACCGGTATGGGCGCTTTTGCCCTCGGGGCGGGCAGAAGCCTTTGAACGCTTGGCCATGACGTTATTCCTGACGCCTTCTATGTTGCAGCGTGCGGGAAGTGCCGCGAGGAAAAATCGGCAATTGCCGCGAGCACCGCGTCTTCCTGGTCGCGATGAGGCGAGTGACCGCACGTGTCGAGCACCACGCGTTCGGTCGGACCTTGCGCGAGCTCGGCAATGCGGTCGATTTGCGCCAGGGTGCCGTATTCGTCGTCCCGACCCTGAATGAGAAGTGTCGGTATGCTTAATGCGCGCGCCTCAGCCTCCAGTGACCATTCGAGAAAGGAAGGATCGAGCCAGGTGTCGGCCCAGCCATGGAAGGCATCGTCGACATGGGCATGATAACGAGCGAGCCGCGCGCGCAACGGCCCCTCGGCGTAGGTCGCGGCGATACGGGCGATGCTCTCGACCGATATGGGCTCGACCATGATGTGCGGCGCCATGAGCACGAGCCCGGCCGTCGGGCGGCCTGACGATGCCGCATGGATGAGCGCGATCGACGCGCCGTCCGAATGACCGACGAGCAGCGGCCGCGAAATGCCCGCACGATCGAGCAGCGCAGGCAGGACGTCGAGCGCCTCCTCGTGCATGAAGCGCGGCGTGCGAGGTGCCTCGAGCCCTGCGGACTGTCCATAGCCATACCGCGAGTACACGAGCGCGGGCGCGCCGAGCTCGCGCGCCACCTTGTCGGGAAAGTCGCGCCAGAGTGCCGCACAGCCGAGCCCCTCGTGCAGGAAGACGAGCGGCGGGCGATCCGACACCGCGCCGGGAATGACGCGGTACTCGATGGCGCGGCCGCCGATGTCCATGAACAGCATGGGCATCACACTCCAAGATGGCGGTGCATGAGTGCCGGGTCGTCGATCAGCGTTGCTGGCGGGCCTTCGTGCACGACCTCGCCCTTGACCAGCACGAAGACGCGATCGGCGACGCGGGCAAGCTCGCCGACCGACTTGTCGACGATGAGTGCGGCAAGGCCGCTTTCGCGCACGAGGCGGATGGTGGCCCAGATTTCCCCGCGGATGAGCGGTGCAAGACCCTCCGTTGCTTCGTCCAGGATGATGAGGCGCGGATTGGTCAGCAGCGCGCGGGCGATCGCAAGCATCTGCTGCTCGCCGCCGGAAAGCTGGTCGCCGCGGTTGGTGCGCCGCTCGGCAAGGCGCGGGAAAAGCTCCAGCACGCGCGACACGGTCCACACATTCGTGCCGTCCGGACCCGGGCGCGCCGCAATGTCCAGGTTCTCGGCGACGGAGAGCGAGCCGAAGATGCCGCGACCCTCGGGCACATAGGCAACGCCGAGTTGCGCACGGGCGAACGTTGGAAGACGCGTCGCCTCGACGCCGGCCAGCGCCACGCGGCCCTTTGCGGCGGGGACCAGCCCCATGATCGTGCGAATGAGCGTGCTCTTGCCCATGCCATTGCGGCCCATGAGCGCGACGGTCTCGCCCTCGCGAACGTCGAGCGTCACGCCGCGCAGGATGTGGCTCGCGCCATAGAACGCGTGGAGGTCTTCAGCCGCGAGGAGCTGGTTGCCAGCGTGAGAGGAGGCCATGTGCGCTGCATCGATCATGGCGCCGTCCCGAGATAAGCCTGCTGGACCGCGGCATCGGCACGAATGTCGTTCGGTGCGCCGCTCGCGAGCAGCATCCCCTCGACCATCACGGTCATGCGGTCCGCGACGGAGAATACGAAATCCATGTCGTGCTCGATGAGGAGGACGGCATGGTCGCGCGCCAAGCCTTTCAGCAGACGCGCCATGGCCTCGGATTCCTCGTTGCCCATGCCGGCGAGCGGCTCGTCGAGCAGGAGCACGCGCGGATGGCCTGCAAGCGTCATGGCAATCTCGATCAGGCGCTGCTCGCCGTGCGAGAGCGTGCCGGCGATGCGATCGGGTGCTCCAT
>JAEWIJ010000167.1 GCA_023387235.1 Pseudomonadota bacterium | reverse complement strand
GTCGAGTACCATCCGGCCTATCATGAGTGTCTCGCGCAGAGCTTTGCAGCCGGCCTCCACTGCAGCACCTGGGAACATCTCACGACACCCGGCGCCACCCCGCATCCCGGCGCTCAGGTCGCGCGCGCGGCCGGCTTCTACATGGCAGCGCAGATGGAGGCGGGGCACTGCTGCCCGGTGACCATGACGCACGCCGCCGTCCCGACGCTGCGGCTCGCGCCCGATCTCGCCGCCGCGTGGCTGCCGCGCATTCTCTCGCGCACCTACGATCCGAGCTTCCGGCCCGCGCACGAGAAAGCGTCGGTCACGTTCGGCATGGGCATGACGGAGAAGCAGGGCGGGACCGACGTGCGCACGAATGCCACGACGGCCGAGCCCATTGCGGCCGGCGCCGGCGGCGGCACGCACCGTCTCGTCGGTCACAAGTGGTTCATGTCGGCGCCGATGAGCGATGCTTTCCTTGTGCTCGCGCAGGCGCCGGGCGGGCTTTCCTGCTTCCTCCTCCCGCGCTTCCTGCCCGACGGCACAATCAACGCGCTGCACTTCCAGCGCCTCAAGGACAAGCTCGGCAATCGCTCGAATGCTTCCTCAGAGGTCGAGTGCGACGGCGCGGAAGGCTGGCTCGTAGGAGAGGAAGGGCGCGGCGTTCCGGCCATCATCGAGATGGTCACGGCGACGCGGCTCGACTGCGCCGTGTCCTCGGCGGGGCTCATGCGGCTTGCGCTGGCCAATGCCCTCCACCACACGCGCCATCGTACGGTCTTCCAGCGCCGGCTGATCGATCAGCCGCTCATGGCGCAGGTGCTCGCCGACATGGCGCTCGACGTCGCGGCGGCGACGGCGCTGGCGTTCCGCCTCGCGTCAGCCGTCGACGAAGCGTGGCGCGACGAGCGCCAGCGCGCATGGGTGCGGCTGATGACGCCCGTGACGAAGCTCTGGGTGTGCAAGCTTGCGCCCGCGCTCGTCTACGAGGCCATGGAGTGCCTCGGCGGCAATGGCTATGTCGAGGACGGCCTCATCGCGCGCGTCTATCGCGAAGTGCCCGTGAACGCGATCTGGGAGGGCTCGGGCAATGTCATGGCGCTCGACATGCTGCGTGTCGCCCAGCGCGAGCCGGACGCCATGACGCAGGTGATGGATGAACTCGCGACGGCTTCAGCGGGCGATGCCGCGCTTATGAATGCCGGCGCCCGCATCCGCACTTGGCTCGGCGAGCCGCAGCTTATCGAGGCGCGCGGGCGGCAGATCTCGGAGGCTCTGGCCGTGCTCGCCGCAGCGACGCTGCTGCGCGCGCACGCGCCCGCTGCCGTCGCGGATGCCTTCATCGCAACGCGCCTTGCGGGAGCGCCGCGCCAACTCTACGGTCAAGGGCTCGAAGGATCCGACGTTCGCGGCATTCTCGCGCGCGTTCTTCCGGGATGAGCTTTCACGCGGCCTCGGAGCTGGAGGTCGCCGTAAGACCACCGATGATGGCCTCGAGCGCTGCGAGCAGCTCATCGCGGCGCATATCCGAAAGCTGCTGGAGCAGTCGCTCCTCGACGCGGCGCGCGGCAGGCTTGGTCGCAAGCAGCACCGAGCGGCCCTCGGGCGTCAAGCGCACGACATAGGCGCGCGCATCCGATCGCGAGCGGCGCCGATTGAGCAGGCCGCGCTTGACCAGTCGTTTGACGATGTCCGCAAGCGTCGAGCGGTCGATGCCGGTCGCGTCGACGATCTGCGTCTGGCTCGCGCTTTCCAGAACTTCCAGTGCAGCCAGAACCGCGAACTGGCGTGGCGTCAGATCAGCGCCCGATGTCTCGGAGGCAAAGAGCTCGTCCGCTGCCTGACTGGCGCGATGCAGCATGTGGATCGCGGACGAGTCCAACTCGTGTGAAGTTTCATTTCGCATGTCGAAGCGCCCTCGAATTGCAGGGGATGACCGCGCTTGTCCGATCAGCACACGGAAACACGGCGGATACGTGGCGTCGGGCGCCGCGCCCCTGCCGGAAGGCCCGGTAGGACATTGCTTTCACAAGCAATTGTTCAGAACTGCGCACGCACCCATGCTCCAGCCTTCATGCCAACGCACCTCACCCTGCCGCAATAAGGCGTGTCCTGCCCAAAAGGTTCCCGGCGGCGCCGAAGGTTCCCCGGCGTGCCGCCGCAAGTGCTTTCCCAGTGCTTGCCTTGAGCCGGCGACGCACCACGTGTAGGAGATCAACAGCCGGAACCTGCCCGGAACCCCACAAGGCCAACATGACGCTGGATGACATTCGCGCCGACTTCGCCCTCCTCGATGACTGGGAGGACAGGTACCGCTATGTCATCGAGCTCGGCCGCGCGCTCCCCGAGTTCGACGAGGCCGAGCGCACGCCGCAGAACAAGGTGCGCGGCTGCGTCAGTCAGGTCTGGCTGGCAACGCACTGGCCGGCGGGTCCTGGTGGGGCGCCGGTCCTGGACATGCGCGGCGACAGCGATGCGCACATCGTTCGCGGTCTCGTGGCCATTCTGCTCTCGCTCTACGCCGGCCGCTCGGCGGAGGAGGTGCTCGCCACCGATGCGCGCGCTGTCTTCGGCGAGCTCGGACTCTCGGATCATCTGACGGCCCAGCGCTCCAACGGCCTCAACTCCATGGTCGAGCGCATTCGCGCCGATGCGCAGGCGGCGGTTGTTTGATGAGTTTGCGGCGGGCTGCTGGGAAGAGGTGCTGCCGGCCGTAGTGCCATGCCTGCGGCGGCCATGCGGATAGCACTCACACGATGCGCCAATCTTTCTCCCTCTCCCCGCGCGCGGGGAGAGGGTCGGGGTGAGGGGCGGCGGCATACGCAAGCGTTAGCGCAAGCTCCCGCCCCTCATCCTAACCTTCTCCCCGCAAGCGCGGGGAGAAGGGATATGTCATGCTCGCGGAAACTAAGATAAAGCCTGATCCAGATCGGCGATGAGGTCGGCCGGATCCTCGAGACCAACAGACAATCGCAAAAGATCCGGCGGACACGGCGTACCCGCGCCCTCGACACTCGCACGATGCTCGACGAGGCTTTCGACGCCGCCGAGCGACGTTGCACGCTTCCACAATTTCACACGCGCGGCGGAGGCGATGGATGCGGCCTCGCCACCGGCGACGCGAATGGAAAGCATCCCGCCGAAGCCGCCCTGCATCTGCTTTGCCGCCACGTTGTGGCCAGGGCCCGGC
>JAEWIJ010000124.1 GCA_023387235.1 Pseudomonadota bacterium | reverse complement strand
CACCATATGTACGGTGTGCGTTCCCGCGGCCACGCTCATTGGCGGGCAAGGTAAAATGCGCTGACGGGAGCCGGCTGACAGCCGCGTGCTTCCCGTGCCTACACGAGCTGCCAGCCTGCGCCGGCGGTGCCGTAGACGTCGAAGGTCGGCGATCCGGAGTCCATCTCGAAAGCGCCGAACTGGTTCGTCGCGATCTCGCGCCACAGGATGTCGGTCTTCCCGTCGCCTGTGTAGTCGCCCGTGCCCCCGAGCTCCCAGCCCGAACCTGCCGTGGCATAGAGATCGAAGATCGCCGATCCCGTATCCATCTCGAAGGCGCCGAACTGGTTGGTCCCGGTCTGGCGCCATAGGATGTCGCTCGTGCCATCGCCGGTGAAGTCGCCGGTGCCGGCAACCTGCCAGCCGGCCCCTGCCGTTCCATACAGCTTGAAGATCGCCGATCCGCTGTCCATTTCGAAGGCGCCGAACTGGTTGGTCCCGGTCTCGCGCCACAGGATGTCGGTCGTCCCGTCACCGGTGAAGTCGCCGGTTCCGGCAACCTCCCAGCCGGCTCCCGCCGTAGCGTAGAGCTTGAAGAGCGCCGAACCGGAGTCCATCTCGAAAGCGCCGAACTGATTGGTCGTCGTATTGCGCCACAGGATGTCGCTGGTGCCGTCGCCCGTGAAGTCTCCCGTGCCGGCGACCACCCATCCGGCGCCTGCCGTGCCGTAGAGCCTGAAGACGGCCGATCCGCTGTCCATCTCGAAGGCGCCGAACTGGTTGGTCGCGGTCTCGCGCCACAGGGTATCGACCTTCCCGTCGCCGGTGAAATCGCCGGTGCCGACGATTTCCCATCCCGCCCCCGCTGTAGCGTAGAGATCGAAGAGCGCCGATCCGGTGTCCATCTCGAAGGCACCGAACGTATTCGTCGACGTCTGGCGCCAGAGGATGTCGCTCGTGCCGTCACCGGTGAAGTCGTTCTTGGCTACCTCGAGGGTCACCATTCGATCGGCGAACCCTAGTCGCTCGATGCCGATCAATGTGTCCGTACCCGCTTCGGAGGTCACGCTCCAGCCAGTGGGAGTCCGCGTCCATGTCGATTCGGTGCTCAGGGCGTTCGTGAACCACAACGTGTCCAGGCCAGCGCCCCCGTTTATGGTGTCGTTGCCGTATCCGCCGTAAAAGTGGTTGTCGTTTGCGTCGCCGATGAGGATATCGTCGAAGGCCGAGCCGATGAGACCTTCGATCGATATGTAGGTGTCGCCGGCCGCGTGCCCCGTATTGATGCCTGGGTTCGCCAAGCTCGCTGTCAGGCCCACCGGTGCTGAATTGTAGCTGGCGAGATCGATGCCGCCGCGGCCGTTGAGAATGTCGGCGCCGTCTCGGCCCTCCAGCCGATTATCGCCGTCGTCGCCGTACAGCCCGTCATTGGCATCCGTGCCGCGCAGGCTCTCAATGGAGATATACGTATCCCCTGCCGCATCACCTGTGTTGTTGCCGGGATTGGCGAGATCGGCGATCACCGGCGTGATCGGCGTATCCGTTCGATTGAAGAGGTAGTCCGCCATGTCGCGACCGGCGCCGCCGTTGAGCACGTCCGCACCCTCGGCACCGTTCAGGATATTGTCTCCATCGTCGCCGATGAGAATGTCGTTGAACGCTGACCCAATCAGACCTTCGATCGAGACATAGGTGTCACCCGCGGCGTCGCCCGTGTTGATAGACGGGTTTGCCAGACTGGCCGTGACGCCGGCGGTAGAACTGACGTAGCGCGCCAGGTCGGTGCCGCCGCGTCCATCCAGGTAGTCCGCTCCTTCTCCACCTTCCAGATGATTGTTGCCATCATCGCCGTAGAGCTGATCGGCACCGGAGCCGCCCCTGAGCCGCTCAATCGAGATGTACGTGTCGCCAGCGGCCTCGCCGGTGTTTAGTGACGAGTCAGCAAGATCGGCGATAATGCCGTCGGTGGTGTTGCCGTAGTCGGCCATATCATTGCCGTCGCCGCCGTCGAGCACGTCTGCGCCGGCTCCGCCACGAAGGAAATTGTTCTCGGCGTCTCCTCTGAGAATATCGTCGAAGTTACTGCCGCGAATGAACTCAACGCGGTCATAGGTATCGCCGACCGCTTCTCCTGTATTATTTGACGGATTCGAGAGGTCGACTGTCAGGCCGCTTGCCGAGCCGATGTAGTCTGCCCAATCGGCGCCGGCGCCGCCAAACAGCGCGTCAGCGCCTAGCCCGCCGCGGAGGAAATTTCCTTCATCATTTCCGATCAGCGTGTCGTTGTGGTCGCTGCCTCGAAGGTTCTCGATGGAGATGTACGTATCTCCGGCCGCATCTCCCGTATTGATGCCTGGATTGGCCAGGCTTGCGGTCACCGCGACTGCAGCGCCTAAGTAGTCAGCATAGTCGCTGCCTTCGCCGCCATTGAGGACGTCGGCGCCGCCACGACCTCTAAGCATGTCGTTTCCAGCGCCACCGTTCAGCGTATTGTTCCCGCCGTTGCCGCGCAGCGTGTCATTGAAGCTGGTGCCGATGAGATGCCCAATGGAGACGTATGTGTCTCCCATGGCATGTCCCGTATTGTTTGCAGGCGTCCCAAGATCTGCGATCAGACCTGCCGGAGCACTTTCATATGTAACGGTGTTGCTGCCGCCGCCGCCATTAAACGCGTCGGCACCAGCGCCGCCGAAGAGTATTTCGCTGGCGTTCCCGCCATTGATCGTATCGACGCCGGAATAGACGAAGTTGAAGAAGCCGAACGTCGTCGACTGGCCGGCGAGACTGACGAGCGAAAGACTGAGTCCGGTCACCTGCTCGTAAGCGGTGCCGCCTACATTGGTTCTTGTGATCGACGTTACGGTGCCGCCAGTCGGAACGCCGCTGGAGTATGTGAAACCCGTTCCGATGACGCGCGTCTGCGATCCGTCGGAGTTGGCAAAGACAAGCAACGTCGAGGAAGAGGAAACAGGCGCCGCGGTGTTGATGGTCAGATAGAACCAAGGAGTAGAGGGAGCACCAGCTTGATTGAGGTTGGTGTACGTCGCCATATGAAATCCCCTATATCAACGCACCGATGCAACGTGATGATATGAAATGGCTCGACGCGCCGTGCTCACGCTGGAGCCACGAAATTGCCTAAATTTGTACCACTGCCGCTCTATGTTCTGTCAACTCGGATTGTAAGTCGCGAATTGCGGGCGCGATCGGCCGACCGATGCCGGTGCCAATCCAGCCTGCTCTGCGAGGCCGACCAAGCTCGATCGTCCGCGCGCTGAGGCTCCCAAAACGGACGAACGATCCGCGGCTACGAGTCGGCGGGGGCCGGGTATAGGCGTGCGCGCGCTATTCGGCCGGGGATGCGGCGGGCGTGCTATCCAGATCGGAAATGAAGAGGAATTCAATCTCGATCAAAGAGATCTGACCCTCGAGACAGGGTTCGAGTAGCTTCAGTCGCACATCGACGGCCTCGTCGGGGCGGTCGATGCGAACATCGAAGCTGCCGAACTGTCGGCCCGCCACTTCGGGCTGGATGAGCCTTCTGCAATTCAGCTTGTCTCCCCCGCTGCCCCAGTACAGCTCGATGGCGAAGCGAATGCCGACCGCGGCGGCATCGACATCGATCCCGATCGAGGCCCGGTACATGCCGGGCGGGAGGCTCCAGAATGGCCCGCAGTAAAGCGGGCGCGCCGGACCGGTCAAATCGAGCATCCGGGGACCGATGCTTTTCCGCGAGGTCTCCTCGATGAACATCCACGACGACCAGACGACCTTCTCGACCGGAGCGCCCCAGGCCATCTTGAGCAGGGGGTCGAACGCCTGGACGACGGCGTGAGCGATCGGATCGGCCTCGAGATCGGTCCCGGCGCGCACGGGCGGCTTGTAGTGCTCGGAGTGGCGCGCAATGGCCTTCTCGAGCGACAGGCCATCGCTTGGCGACCCGGCGAATTTATCGATGATGCGGCCCGCGATCTCCGCAGGGAGCGGCAAATCGAGATGCTCGAGGAGCCGCGTCGCCACATCTCGGGCCATCAGCGAGGGGTCGCGGAAGACGAACAGTATGTTGCGGTTTGACCGGAGCGCGAGGTTGATGGTGCTCGTCAGGGATAGGGCCCTGAGATTGTTGGCCGGCTCTCCGGGTGAGATTGCTCTGTTGTATTCGAGGATGTCCAGAGGATCCTCGAGGATGGCCACCACGATGACGTCGCGTCGCCGAATGATTTCGACGAGCGCGGCGTTCGGCTCGGGCGTGACGATCAGCTGTCGTTTGCCGGCATTCGATCCGACCGAGGCGACGTCGTCGCCGAGGCCCACCCAGCGAGCATCGACATGGCCAAGCGTGTGAGCCTGTCCACCGATCTCAAGGACAAGGTCCAGGGCCCATTTGCCGAACGGGCACATGGGGCCTACAACCACGATGTCCTGTGTTCTTCCCTTGCTGGTCATGAGGTGGGGCTACGAGTATCGTGAATTAGGCATTTGAAGCGCGGCCCCCTGGCGTGCCAGCTTTGGCACGGTTGCGGTCGATCCGCAGAATATCTTGCAATCCATGAAACCGGCTAACCGTTTTGCCGCGTCTCTTTGCCAAGATGGTCATGGCATTGCAACTAGCACTGATGCCGGCGGCCGATACAATGATCGAGATCACGAGATGTCCATCACTATCTCTCTGCAGAATGCGAGCCGCGCTCTCGACGCGATGGCGCGCCATGGCTCTGTGCCGCGCATCGAGGAGGCCATCGACAGGCTGACCGAGGCGGCGCGCAACGACAAGCCCATTCTCGTGTGCGGCAACGGCGGCTCGGCCGCCGACTCCATGCATATCGCGGGCGAGCTCGTCGGGCGCTTCCTTAAGGAGCGGCGGGCGCTCAACTGCCGCAGCCTCGCGAGCGATCCGGCGATTCTGACGGCCTGGAGCAACGACTACGAGTTCCGGACGGTGTTCTCCCGCCAGGTGGAGGCCTATGGGCAGGCCGGCGGGGTCGTGCTGGGCCTCAGCACGTCGGGCAACTCAGCCAATGTCATTGCGGCCTTCGAGGCGGGGCGCGCGAAGGGCATGGCGACCATTGCCTTGACCGGCTTGGGCGGCGGCCGCATGGCGGATGCTGCGGATATTCTTATCGATGTGCCCTCGACGTTGACCCCGGAGATCCAGCAGGTGCACATCTGCATCTACCACTACATATGCGCGGAGGTGGAGGCGCGTATTTGCGCCGCGTCCTGAAACCCGGACGGTGAGGGCGCGGACGCTCAATTCGGCGTCGCTGATGCGCCGGCACTCTTCTGGAAGCGTGCCACCGCTTCGCGGCGGAAGGCGCGTTCGATGCCTTCGGTGCCGCACGCCTCGAGCATTGACGTCAACTCGATGCGGCCGCCGAACGTCCGGCCGGCACCAACGGCGTCCATGATCTCGGCGCCCGCGCCGAGCTTCCAGGCGAATGTCTGGCAGCCGGCTGCCAGGGCGACCATGACATTCGTGCCGAACGTATCGCATCGCCATGACTGCTCGATATCGTCGGCGCCGAAGCCCGTGGCCTGGACGTAGACGGAGCTCGATAGATACAACTCCTGCAGCCGCTTGAGCGGCGGGCTCACGACGATCTGCAGATCGACGTTGGCATCGCCGGCGAGCGTGCGAATGCGGGAAAGCTTCCGTTCCGCGAGGCCGGCATCGACGACGTCGCCACAGACAATGAGCTTCCACTTTCTTCGGAACGCCTCGCTTGTCGCCGCGAAAGCCGCCGTCAGCTCGTCGAGGCACCCATCGGCGACCGGATCTCCTATCGTGCCGACAGAAAGAACCCATGGACGTCGCGGGCGGTCGTCTTCTGATGAGAGAGGCGAGAAGAGGGATGGGCGCACAAGCTCGACGGCGCTCGTCAACGAAATCCGATGGCGCTCGGCTAGCGAAAGCAGTGCGCTCCTTGCCAAGTTCGACGGGACGACGATGCGGTCCATGCGCGACAGGCGGTCCATTGCTCGCTGGTCGTCCTCGCCGCTCTTCGGCAGATAGGGCGCGTGGCAGACGTAGACCGTCCTCTCGGCCTCAGGCAGCGGCGGCACCGCCGCGCTCCCCGCAGCGAGGACCTGGGATACGCGCTTTCCCGACAGCGCGTCGGCGGCGATGCTGCCGTCGAGCGCGTGCGGGAGCTGCAGCCAGTGCTGGATGTTGCGAAGCCTGAGGCCGCTCCAGCGGACGGGTGCGGCGAGGACGGCGCGACCGTCGCCTTTGAGGGCCGCGGCCAGCGCGAGCAGATACTGCTCCGCGGCGTGGGGACGAAACGACCCGTCGGCGTAGACGATCGTTCCCGGAAGCGTGCCGTTCAAGGCGAGGCCCGGCTGCCACGGCGAGGACAACGCTTCGCCCGCGGCGAGGTCGGAGGACAGACGGGACGCCAGATACGGTCCCCACGTCCCCGCGAATGCCAGTCGGTTGGCGGATGCCTCGAGCGCGATGTCGCGCTTCAGGTCGGAAGAGCCCGTGGTGTTGCCTTCGATATGGAAGCAGACCGCATCGCGGGCCAGCACCGACAGCTTGCGATGCTGCAGCAGCCGCAGGCAGAGATCCATGTCCTCGCAATAGGCGACGTCGTAGTTCGGATGGAAGCCGCCGATGGTCATGAACGTGCTGCGCTTCATCAGCAGGCACGCACCGGAAATATAGTCGACGACGTCGGTCGGCGGCAGCGACGCGGGATCGAACTGCGATCCCTTGCCTCTTTGCACGCTGCTCCCGTTGTGCTCGATGAAGCCGCCCGCCTCCTGCAGGAGGCCGTTGGGATAGCGGAATACCGGACCGGCTGCGCCGCAGTCCTCGAAACCGTGGAGCGTCTCCAGCAGCTTCGGGATCGACCTGGGCGCCAGAAAGGCATCGTTGTTGAGGAAGAGGAGATGCTCTCCGCGCGCAGCCTCGGCGCCGATGTTGTTGGCTTCGCCGAAGCCGCGGTTCGTGCTCAGGCTCACGATGCGGATCGGCAGGTCGGCTCGTTCGAGTATCGTCCGTTCCGCGGCGCTGCTGGCGTTGTCGATGATGAGAATTTCGTAGGGAACGGGAGAGCCCGCCGCCATGACGGCGCCCGCCGCCAGCAAGGCGAGGCGAGAGCCGTTGTAGCTCAGGATCAGCACGCTCACGACAGGCCGGGCATCGGGCTGCAGTGTGACGTTGTTCGCGTCCTCGCGCGCCGGCACCGCACCGAAGAAGGCGGGCGCGGCGCGATCGTGGCGGTCGGCCGCGAAAGCGCGTGCCAGCTCGAGTATGTCCGCCCTGGTCGTCGAGATTTGGAACGACGCTGTCTTTTGCAAGCCGTCGCCGGATATTTCGGGCGGCGATGCGGGCGTGCTCTGCTCGCCGATCGGGGGTGGTGCGCCCATGCCGCCCGAGCCGTTCGGGGAGCTGACTTGATAGTTGAACCCGGCAGCATCGGCATTAAGCGGCCGCAGCGCGATCTCGCGCGCCACAGGGTTGCCCGCTGCCAACTTTCTCAGCGAGCGGGGAAGGCCGGTACAGCCAAACTGCTCGCCGAGCTGGCTCGCGGCATCGGCGTGGGACACGCCCCTGCGCAAGATGTCGACAAGTACATTGATGTTGACGAGATGCGCAATTCCCATGACGTCTGCCAGGATCGTCAGATCGTCGAGGGTCGGCAGGCGCGAGACCTCTGGATTATTTGCGCGGGCGGCAGCGGCCAGGGCGCGCACCTTGGATGGGTCTTGATAATATTGATTGCGTGTCGCGACGAACATCAGGTGCTCCTCGACGTCGCCCAAGGGCGCGCCGAGAAGAATGGCGGATCGATAGTAGCCTTCGGCTGCGATGAGCCGGCCCATCTCCTTGAGACAATGGCCGGCCTGTACGATATAGCCGGCGTGCAGCGGCAGGATATCGAGGGCGGCTCGATAGGCGGCAAAGCCGTCCTGCCAGCGGCACGCGTCTCGAAATCTGTCGCCGCTGTCGACGTAAAACCGGAAACGGGAATGATTCCTGGCGTTCGCTTCGACATATGTGACAGCGGCGTGACGATCCGAGCCGTCTATCGCCGCCTCGATCTGGGTGTCGCGCCTCTTGTTTCGAAGTACTGTGGCAGCGATAGCGCGATAGTGGTCTAAAATCGTTCTACGCATGCACTCGCTATCCGCCCGGAAAGCCCCTTGGGAAAGACTCCCCATTGCCCGCGAAATGCTGGCGCGTCAAGAAGTGTCTTGACGCCATTAAGCAGCAAGATGAACATTATAAGGGGTGGGTGGGCAGAGATTTCTGTTATGCTTTGTTTCAGTAGTGTTAGGGGGTTAGCGTGACGGCGCTTGAGCGGTTCGTGCCTGCGATGAGGGGGCGCTTGGCGTACGAGCACGTGCATCGCTACGCGGCGGTTCTCGATCTGGCCGCGGGGCGGAAGATCCTCGATATCGCCAGCGGCGAAGGCTATGGCAGCGCGTTGCTCGCGACCAAAGCGGCAGAAGTCGTCGGCGTGGACGTCGACAAGGCTGCGACCGCCAAGGCGAGCCAGATCTACGCGGCTCGGCGGAACCTGACTTTCATCGATGCCGACGCGGGCAGCCTGCCCTTCGGTCCCGCGGAGTTCGACCTCGTCGTCTCGTTCGAGACCATCGAGCACATCGAGCATCAGGAGCAGATGATCGAGGAGATCGCCCGGGTTCTGAAGCCCGGCGGAATCCTCGTCATCTCGACGCCGAACAAGCCGGTCTATTCGGGGGAAGGACGCAAGCCTAACCCGTTTCATCTCAAGGAGCTCGACGCCGACGAGTTTGCGTCGCTCCTGAAGGCGCATTTCGCGCATGTCGAGATCCAGGGCCAGCGCTTCTACATCGGATCCGTTCTGGCGCCATTCGGGGAGACCGGTGAGGCTCATCAGCGGACCGAATATGCGGCTCTGCGGCGCCTGCCGGGCAATGACGTCGATGTCGCGAGGGGCACGGTGCCTGCGGCGGAGCCCGAATATCTGATTGCCCTGTGCAGCCGGGAGAAATTGCCGCGGCGCAAGCATCCGAGCTCGATCTACGTCGATCCCGCCGACGATCTGTGGCTCGAGCAGGAAAAAGTCCTGCGATGGGCGTCCGGGCTCCATGACGAGGATGAGGTGCTCCGGGCTCATGTCAGGAAAATTGATCGTGAGCTTGAGGACACTATAGGCCAGAGGGAGGCCGAGCGGCGTCGCGCCGAGTTGCTCTCCCAGCAGCTCGAGCGCAGCCGTCAGCTCGTCGCGCTGATGGAAGCCGACGCGCAATCGATGATGACGATGCTGGCGACGGCGACGGAACGGGGAAAGAAATCCGCCGAACTTGCGTCCGGCTTCGATGCCGTGCTCGAGGAGGCGCGCGAGAGCGCGGCAAAAGCGGTCAATGCCCTCGAGGAGAAAATCCGCGCCGCGGTCGAGCGCGAGCAGACGCTCGCGGCGGAGCTTACCGAGCGCAACCGGCAGATCGAGGCCGAGATGGCGCGCGGAGTCGAACTCGGGGCCGTGCTGTCGCAGGAGAAGGCCGATCGCGAACGCGTCGCCGCCGAGCTGCTGGAAGAAAGGCTGCGCTCTGCGCAGGAGGTGGCGCGCCGTGACGAGCAATTGGCAGGTTTGACGGCGCGAGCGGCGGAGCTCGACACTGCGCTGTCGAGCGAGAGGGCAGAGCGCGAGCGTCAGACCTCCGAGCTGTCGGAAGAGAAGCATCGCCTCGCGCAGCAGATCGCCGACCGTAGCGAGCAGATGCAAGTCGTAGCCGTGCGCGCGGCGCAGCTGGACACGGCTCTGTCGAGTGAAAGAGCTGAGCGCGAGCGCGCAGTTTCCGAGTTGTCCGGAGAGAAACTGCGTCTCGCGCGCGAGGTCTCGCGTCTGGAGGAGCAAATCCGGGGTGTCACGGCGCGGATGGGCGAACTCGATGCGGCGCTGTCGGACGAGAGAGTGCGGCGCGAGGTCATGCTGACCGAGCTGTCGCAGGAAAGGTTGCTTCTCTCGCAGGACATCGCGCGCCGCGATGCGCGGCTGCTGACGGCGGCGGAACGCGTGACCGATCTCGAAGCGGCGCTAACCGCCGAGCGAACGGCGCGAGAGCGTTTGATTGCCGACCTGGCGCAGGAAAAGGAAAGATCGGCGACTGCACATAAGCTTGCCGAGGCACTCGCCGAGAAGCAGCGGGAAATGGCCGCGGCCGTGGTTGCGGCGCCGGTCGCGCCTGCAGCCGCGCTCGTGCAGGCGAATGGCAGTTGGAAAGGCGAGGCGGCACATCAGGGGCCTGAAACCGGGGATGTCGGGCACCTCGCCGGCGATCCGAAGCGACCTTGGCTCCCTGAGGAAGTATCGCAATTCTGGATAACGCAGGGACTGCGGGATCATCTGATCGAGCAGCACGGCGATGATGCCGTCGGGCCTGTGGAATACCTGATGTCCCTGGTGTCTCACTTCGACACCACAAAGGCTGACATCGTCTCGTCGTCGCTCGGCAAGGATCTCATTGCGCGGATCGCGAAGGCGAGCGCGAAGGTTGGGCGCACCGAGGCGCCGGACGTCACCATTCTGATCCCGGTCTATAACGGCCTCGTCTATACGTTGACCGCGATACTCTCGATCCTGCAGACGCCGACGCGTTTCAGCTACGAGATTCTCATCGGCGACAACTGTTCTACTGACGCGACCGAGCCGGTGCTATCTGCGTTCGGCGGCTGCATCCGCTATATGCGCCACGACCAGAACAGAGGTTTTCTCGGTAACTGCAACACGGCTGCAAAAGAGGCGCGGGGGCGCTACCTCGTGCTGCTGAACAACGATGTCGTCACGCTTCCCGGTTGGCTCGACGAGCTCATAGGCACGTTCGGCATTGCGCGGGACGTGGGGCTTGCCGGCTCCAAGCTCATCAATGGCGACGGCAGTCTGCAGGAAGCCGGCGGCATCTTCTGGAGCGACGGATCGGCATGGAACTTCGGGCGTAACCAGAATCCGCGGATGCCGCAGTTCAACTATCTCAAGGACGTCGACTATATTTCCGGCGCGGCCATCGCGTTCCCGCTCGCGCTCTGGCGGCAGTTGGACGGATTCGACAGGATCTATTCGCCGGCGTACTGCGAGGATGCCGACATCGCGTTCCGGGTACGGGCGGCGGGCCTGCGTTGCGTCTATCAGCCTCACTCCGAGATCATCCACCATGAGGGCCGCACGCACGGCACCGATACGGCGGTAGGCATCAAGGCGCATCAGGTTCTCAACCAGCAGAAGCTCGTTTCGCGCTGGCGCCATGTCCTGACCCGCGATCACTTCCCGAACGGCGAGAACGTGTTCGTTGCGCGTGACCGGTCGCGCGACAAGCCGCACATCGTTTTCATCGATCATTACGTCCCGCAGTGGGACCGCGACGCGGGCTCGCGCACGATGATGCATTTCATGCGGCTTTTCCAATCGCATGGCTTTCATGTGATGCTTTGGCCCGACAATCTGCACTACGACAAGCCCTATGTCCGCAAACTTCAGGAGATGGGCATCGAGGTCGTCTATTCCGCATCGTTTCTCGACAGGTTCGAGAGTTGGCTGAAGGACGCTGACGGTTGGCTCGACTACGTATTCTCGAGCCGTCCCGACATTACGCAGCGCTACTTGCCGATAATTCGATCCGCCTCGAAGGTGCCGGTCCTCTATTACGGCCATGACCTCCACTGGAAGCGCCTCGAAAACCAGTATCTGGTCGAGAAGTCGGATGCCGTCAGGAAGGCCATGGAGACGGCGCGCACGCTGGAGGAGACGATCGCAAAGCAGGTCGATTGCGTGCTCTACCCGTCGCGGGAGGAGTGCGAGATCGTCCGAGAGACAACCGACAAGCCCGTCGTCGAGATACCGGCATGGCGCTTCGACGATGCGGAGCTGGCGCGCGCACGCGAGCGCATCACGAGAGGCGACAACGAGAATCCCTATCGCCTGCTCTTTGTCGGCGGGTTCAGGCATCCGCCCAATGGGGATGCGGTTCTCTGGTTCGTGAATGAGGTGATGCCGCTCATTCTTCAGGAGGACGATCGCTTCGAATTGCACGTGGCCGGCTCCGAGACGCCGGAAAGCGTACGGAACCTTGCGTCGCCCTCGGTGAAGATTCTCGGCCAGCTCAGCGACGCGGCGCTCGCGGAACTCTACGACACGTGTGGGATCTCGGTGGCTCCCTTACGCTTCGGCGGGGGCGTGAAAGGCAAAGTCGTGGAGGCGCTCGCCAAGGGCATCTCGCTCGTGACGACGTCGGTCGGCGTACAGGGCATATCCGATGGCGAGCGCTACGCCTTCGTGGCCGATACGTCCGAGGCGTTTGCTGCGGCGGTGCTCCAGGCGGCACGCGATCGTGCGCTGGCTGCGGAGAAATCCATGAATGGCCTCGGTTTCGTGCAAAGCCGATATTCGGATGCCGCGATCATTGCGGCCCTCAAGGGCTCCGTGCCCGAGCTTTCGACGGTGCGAACGGTACATGAGGGATCGCCGCTCCAACCGCAGATGAGCGCGTGATCGACAGCGGGTTCTGGATTTTTGAGAGTCGACAGTGCGATGGCGGGCCGCTTGGCCTGGGATCGCCGTCTCTTCCGAGTATTGTGTTCAAAAGGCTTCGGGACCTTCGGCCGGATTCTCAGCGATGCAACAGCGAGCAGCGGAGCGCGGTGCCATGATTGACAGGGGTGGGTTGCCATTTTCGTCGACCATCCGCGCGCGCGCTCCGCTGCGGCTCGGGCTTGCCGGCGGCGGAACGGATCTGTCGCCCTATTCGGAAGATTTCGGCGGTGCGGTTCTCAATTGCACCATCGATCGCTACGCCTACGCGTTCCTGGCGCCGCGGGACGATGGTATGCTCGTGTTCGAGGCCAAGGATCTGCGCAAACGGGAGGTGTTCGAGGGACCGGCCGGCGTCAGCCGTTCCCTGCTCGACCTGCATCGCGGCGTCTATCAGCGCATGATCCGCGACTACAATGACGGCCGTCCGATACCGCTGACGGTCACGACCACTGTCGATGCGCCCATGGGTTCGGGATTGGGGGCTTCATCGGCCCTCGTCGTCGCCTTGGTCGACGCGTTCCGCACGTTGCTCGATGCGCCGCTCGGTCCCTATGAGGTCGCCAATCTCGCCGTCGACATCGAGCGGTCAGACCTGAAGCTCGCCGGCGGCAAGCAGGACCAGTATGCAGCGGCCTTTGGCGGCATGAACTACATCGAGTTCCTGACCAACAGTCGTGTCGTCGTCAATCCGCTGCGCGTGCCGAACTGGGTCCGCTCGGAGCTCGAGACATCGCTCGTGATCGCATTCTCCGGCCAGTCGCGAAGCTCCGCCGATATCATCAGCCGCCAGACCGCTGAGATGGTGGCGAAATCGACCGAAGCGCTGGAGGCGCTCCATCAGCTCAAGGCCGACGCGGGCGAGATGAAGCGGCTTTTGCTGACGGGCCAGATCCTGCAGATGGCCGAGCTTCTCAATCATTCATGGCTCGCGAAGAAGCGGACAGCGACCGGCGTCTCCAATTCGTTCATCGACGAGCTCTACATGCTGGCTTGCTCGCACGGGGCACTCGGCGGGAAGGTTTCCGGCGCAGGCGGCGGCGGCTTCATGATGCTCGTCTGCAAGCCCGAGGATCGCCTCGAGCTGATCGAGGTGCTGGGGCAGGCCGGCGCTGCGGCGGGGCCGGTGAAGCTGACGGAGACGGGATGCGAGACCTGGCGCAGTCGTACCTGAGTGGATCGCGCTGGAGAGGTTCATGCTGACCCAGGCTATGATCTTGTGCGGCGGTCTCGGCACGCGCCTCGGCGCTCTGACGGCATCGACGCCCAAGCCGCTCCTGCCGGTTGGCGGGGCGCCGTTTCTCGAGGTGCAGTTTGCCGAGCTCGGCCGGCATGGTTTCAAGCACGTGGTTCTCCTGGCAGGCTTCGAAGCCGAGCAGATCAAGACCTATGCGGCCGGAAGTGAGGCCGTGCGCCGGTTCGGACTGCGTGTGGATGTCGCCGTCGAGCCGATGCGGGCCGGAACTGGCGGTGCGCTGTTCCACGCGCGGCATCTGGCCGAGGCGGCGTTCCTACTGCTCAATGGCGACTCGTGGTTCGATACGAACTTGCTGTCGCTGGTCCCGCTTCTCGGCGACACGGACTGGGATGTCGCGCTCACCTTGCGGCATCTCGACGATGCGAGCCATTCGGGCGTCGCTTCCATCGTCGATGGGCGTGTGCGGGAATTCCTCGAGCGACCTGCGGCGCCCGGTCCCGGCCTCGTCAATGCCGGCGTCTATGCGGTGCGGCGCTCGATGCTCGATCTTCTGGCGCCGGCGTGCTCGCTCGAGAGTGACGTGCTGCCGAAGCTCGCGCACGCCGGCCGGGTGGCTGCGGTCGTCAGGAACGGTTACTTCATCGATATCGGTTTGCCGGCGAGCTACGAGCGCGCGCAAACGGAGGTGCCGGCGCGGCTGAAGCGGCCGGCGGTGTTCCTGGACCGGGATGGCGTTCTCAATCATGATGACGGTTACGTCGGACAGATCGAGAGGGTCCGATGGATCGACGGCGCGCCGGATGCGGTGCGACGCTTCAACGATGCCGGATATCTCGTTTTTGTCGTGACCAATCAGGCGGGCGTCGCGCGCGGATACTATACGGAAGCGGACGTGGGCCAGCTTCACGATCACATGCGGGCGGAGCTGCGTCGCGCCGGTGCGCATATCGACGACATCCGCTACTGTCCGACCCATCCGGAAGGCAGCGTGGAGGTCTATCGAAGGGTGAGCGACTGGCGAAAGCCGGAGCCGGGAATGCTCCTCGATCTCATGCGCTGCTGGAAGATCGACGCGCAGAAGAGCTGTATCATCGGGGACAAGCAGAGCGATCTCGACGCCGGCCGTGCCGCAGGGATCGACGGGCATCTGTTCCCGGGGGGAAATCTCGATCAGTTCATCCGGCAGGCGGGGATCGTTTGAGGCCTCATGCGGCGCTCGACGGGCCTTCGAAAGCCGATGACCAATATGGATACGGATCACTGCCGATGACCGTGGCGACGTGTGAGATCTGCAAAGCCGGAGAGCTGGAGACGTTCAGGGAGGTGGACGGCCTCCGGTACGACATCTGCGAGGACTGCGGATCAATCTGCGCTGATCGGGTCGCCTATCAGAGGGCAAAGCCGCGCGCGTACGACGACAGCTACTGGTCGATCGAGATCGCGAACGCCCGCGATCGTTCATATGGAGGGACGATCGCACGCGTCGCGGAAGTGTTCGCCATGTGCCGGATACCGATCACACGCTTTCTCGACATCAGCTCCGGCGGCGGCTCGCTTCTCGATGCTCTCTCCGAGCTTCTGCCGGAGATCCAGGATGTCTTCCACGGCAACGAGCCGTTCCCGCCTCCCGCGTCGTTCCGCAGCGCGCATCCGAACTACAAGGTCGGGTACATCTCGGATCTGGACGGCCGTTTTGATGCGGGCGTTTGCATCGAGGTCATCGAGCATCTGTTTCCGGCGACATTGCGCGAGATGCTGGCTCAGCTCGCGTTGAGATCGAACGCAGGGGCGCTCTACTACTTCAATTCGGGTCAGCCCGTTTATGTCATCCAGCAGGATCCGGGCTATCTGGACCCGTTCGCCAGAGGCCACGTCGTTTCCTATTCGGTGCCTGGAGCCGCCGCGCTCTTTGCCGAGGCCGGCTTCACGATCCATCCCTTTCCCGGCCGCGCCTGGGGCTTCCTGGCGGAGTACAAAGCAGGCGGGGTCGATGACGGCGAAGCGCTGATGAACCGCCTTTGGCATCCGGTTGCGGCAAACACCGAGCTCTTGAACCGCTGCAAGTACGGCAAGCTGTTTCAGGTGATCGGCAGCGAAAGCGCGCGATGCTTCCTCGAGTCGGCTCGCGCCGATACTTTTGCCGCGGCGCTGGCGCGCCAATCATCATAAGCCGCCCGGATATAAGCCGCGAGATCAATCAACGTCCCATGGCGGCTGCACCACGATGCCTGCCGCTTTCGCGGGCAAGCGCACCTCTATGAAAATCTGCTCACCGCTCTCGTCGGGAAATACCGTCGTCGTTTCCCGGGTGGTCGCGGTCACGCTCCGTCCGATCTGGAAATCAGGAGACAGCATGGCGAAGTATCGCTTGAGCTCGTCCACGCTGTACTCTTTCCAGTGATGGCCGAACGTGCCGTAGCCGATGATCTCTTCGATCGGGATGCCGAACACGCGATTGCGTATGGCGGCCATCTTCTCCTCGATCTTCGGACCATAGAAGGCATTTGGCGTTGTGATGATGATTGATCCGCCGGGCCTCATCACCCTGTAGACTTGCTCCCACATGCGGATCGGATTGAATGCGAGGTGCTCGATGATCTCGCAGAGCAGGATGAGGTCGACGCTGTCTGTCGCGAGATCCCTTATCCCGTCCGCCTTGTCGAGGCGCGAGATCCTCTTCGTTTCGGCCGCCATGGCCCTGGCTACGTTCTGGACGCTCTCGCTTTCGAGCTGCGAGCCTGTTTCGAGGCATATGACCGTGTGGCCTTCATTGGCGTAGAAGAACGCGTTGTGAAGCCAGTGCGCGCCGACATCGAGCACGGTCAGATGCGTGTTCTGCTTCTCCGCAAGAGCAAATTTCGCGGTCTCCGTGAAGCGCGCGAAATGAGCGATGAGATAACCTTCGTCGGTCGGTCCGAATTGTCTGAACCACGTCAGCACATTTTGTACGGAAGTATCGGCAACAAGCTTCTTGTCCACTTGTCTCTCTCCTGAACCGCGCAAACGGCCACGGCTCTACGCTCTCGCCACCAGAATGAAGACGCCCGCGACTTCGGCCCCCATGCTTCCCCTCGAGGTCGAGGAGACGAACTTGATGGCGCGATCGCTGAAACCCGCGGCCTTGCTGGTCTCCAGAATGTCCCATCCGGGGATGGAGAAGACGAGGCTGCCTTTGTCGCTCATCGGATTGCCGTGATATTCAGGGTCGGTCAGATATTCGATGCCGTCTTTCGTCAGGCGGGCCTTGTGATGGCTCTGCTCGTGCACATACGAGAACGGAAATGTCGCGATCAGATAGCCGCCAGGCCGCAGGATCCGCTGTGCCTCCGACAAAGTCTTCGGAACCGATGGAACGTGCTCTATCACCTCGCTGCTGATGTAGAGATCAAAAGAATTGTCGGGGTATGTCAGGGCTAGCACGTCCTGATGCGCGCAGTCCGGATGCTGCTTCTGATACTGGGCGAGCTGCTCGGCATTCTCGAAGTACTCGGAGCCGACGAATTTCGGGAAGTGCTCCCTCATCCGATCGGCGAACGGCGTCGTGTATTCCGGGGCATACACATCGAAGTCACGATTTTCCGGGCCTGCAAGGTCGACGGCCACGGACATGAGAGCGCGGGTCCGGGAATTCAGGCCGCGGGCCGAAATCGTCTCCCGATAGTTCGTCCCGGAGATTTCGATCTCACTTGGTGGAATAGCGCCATAAACCGGATCGCGCAGCCCGTTTTTCGCAATTCCGGCGATCATCTGCCTGATGACGTCGCGGTCGAATATCCATCGGTTTGCCGCCTGCCATCGCATCCACGTGTCGAATGCAAAGAAATACTCGCTGGTGTCTCCAAACGACATAATTTCGGTCCTCTGCGGGCGCAAAACGCGAACGCGCTGCTGGGAAAAATCCTACACCAGCGCGCGTGTCTCTGTAACCTTCGTGATGGTTCGGCCCGGGGTTCCCCGAAGGCCTGACAGACGGTGCTCGTCTATACGGCAACACGGGCGTGTTGCGGCCTTTTTATGGATGAGCGGCTCGTGTAGACAGGGACGATGATGATGAGATTCAGGCCCGGGTCCGCGCATGGCTGACGGCTCAGAAGGTCCGTCCTTCGAACGCCTGCATATGATCCCGGCGGGCGGCGCGGTGGTGACCGCCGAGAAGCCGGCGCCGGAACGTCCGCGCGCTCGCCGCGCGCGCCGGCTGCTGGATCTTGCCATTGTCGTCGCGACACTGCTCGGCATCCTGTATTTCGGCCTCGTGGCATCGGATCACTACGAGAGCGCCGCGAGCTTCGTGGTGCGCAGTCCGGGCAATTCGGTCGTCGGTCAGCTCGCGGGAGGGCCCGAGCGGCCGGTCGTCGTAAGATCGATCGAGGATGCTCATGTCGTGCGCGCCTACCTGACCTCCCGCGATGCCATCCAAAAGCTTGCGGCCGAGGCTGGGATCGCGGCGCTGTATGCGCGGCCCGAGGTCGACGTGCTGTCCCGCTATCCCGGTTTCCTGCGCTCGGAATCCGACGAGCGCCTCTTCAAGTACCTGCGGCGCATGATCGACGTCGAGATCGACAAGAGATCCGGCGTCAGTCACGTCACCGTGCGCGCCTTCCGGCCGGAGGATGCGAGGCTCGTCGTCGAGGCGATGATCCGGAATGCTGAATCCGTTGTCAACTCGCTCGGCGCGCCTCAACGCCGGAACGCGCTCGCCGCCGCCGAGGCCACGCTCGAAGAGGCGCGCAAGGAAGTGGAGACAACCCAGGTCAGGCTCGAGGACTTCCGCAAGGAGAACCGCATCATCGATCCGACGCTCACCTGGAAGGCAGAGTCGAAAAGGCTTTCGGCGATGGCGCTCGAAGCGGCCGAGGTTCGCGTCAAGGCGGACGAGCTCATGCGCAACGCGCCGAACAGTCCGCAGCTTCCCTCCTTGAAGCGGCGCCTTGCGGCCGTGGAGGAGCAGGCGGAGATCGAGCG
>JAEWIJ010000120.1 GCA_023387235.1 Pseudomonadota bacterium | reverse complement strand
GACCACCACACTCATTCCTCCCCCCTTGCGGGGGAGGTTAGGAGGGGGGGATTGCAGAACATCAGCGGTAGGGTTTCCCCCCACCACTAACCCCTCCCCACGTCGCGCCGAAAGGCGCGCCTCCGGCGCGGAGGGAGGGGGATTCTGGCATTTGCTCAAGACAAGCCTTCACGACAGAACTACTGAGGCCGCAACTTCTTCACGACATCGTCGGGCGGCAGATGCTTTTCGCCGGGCTCGTAACGCCAGTCGACCATCACGCCCTTGCCGTCCTTCAGATCGATCTTGCCGACATAAGCACCCATCGTCGACTGATGATCGAGCGCGCGATAGGTGACCGGGCCGAACGGCGTCGAATGCTGCAGGCCCTTCATAGCCGCGACGATCGCCTCCGGATCCGTGGCTTTGGCCTTGCGCAGGACCTCGCCGACCGAGATCAGCGCCGAATAGCCGACCACCGAGCCGAGCCGCGGATAGTCCTTGTATTTCGCCTGATAGGCGGCGAGGAACGCCTTATGCTCCGGCGTCTCGATCGCGTACCAGGGATAGCCGGTCACGATCCAGCCGGCAGGCGCCTCGTCGCGCAGCGGATCGAGATACTCGGGCTCGCCACCGAGCACGCTCAGCACGACACGATCCTTGAAGAGGCCGCGCGTCGTGCCCTCGCGCACGAACTTCTGGAGATCGCCGCCGAACGTGACGTTGAAGATCGCGTCGGGCTTCGCGTCGGCAACCGCCTGCGCGACGCTGCCCGCGTCGATGCGATTGAGGGGCGGCGCCTGCTCGACGACGAATTCGACGCCCGGCTGGCGCGCCGTCATGAGCTGCTTGAAGGAATTGACGGCCGACTGGCCGTACTCATAGTTCGGATAGACCAGTGCCCAGCGCTTCTTGTTGAGCTTCACCGCCTCCTCGACCAGCATGGACGTCTGCATGTAGGTCGAGGCGCGCAGGCGGAAGGTGTAGGCATTGCCATTCTCCCAGACGATCTTGTCCGTGAGCGGCTCGGAGGCGATGAACGGCATTTTGCGCTGCTTGGCGAAATCGGCAACAGCGAGCCCCACGTGCGAGAGGAAGCCGCCGGTCAGCAGCACGACGCCCTCGCGACTCACGAGTTCCTCGGCCGCACGCACGGCGTCGCCGGGCGCGCCGTTGTCATCGCGTGAAATGACCGCGAGCGGGCGCCCGTTGATGCCGCCGCTCTTGTTGATTTCCTCGACGGCCAGCTCCCAGCCCTTGCGGTAGGGCTCGAGAAAGGCCGGGATGACCTTGTAGCTGTTGATCTCCCCGACCTTGATCGGGTCTTGCGACAGCGCCGGGCCGGTCAATGCCGCCACCGTCGCGAAGGCCATTGTCAGTCTGGCCAATCTCATGTTCGCTGCACTCCCTTAGATCCACCCGCCGGGCGAGGCGCGCGGGAGGGGCTGTCCGCCCAACCTCTCTTTCGGCCCCGCCGAGACCAATCCACCGCAAATATTATGGCCTGTTGCCGCCCATGTCTGGTATTTCAGCGCCCTGCCCGTTATTTCGGACATGAGCTGCGGTCATGCGGGCGAGCCCGCGGCCGGCCGGACGAGCAAATGGACTGCGGATGACCAGTCATCGAGCGCACCTGTCAGCCGCCGCAGCCCGCGACGACGACCGCCGCCCATGCGCATTCTAGGCATCGCGAGCGAGACCCACGACAGCGGCATCGCCATCGTGGAGAACGGCAAGCCGATCCTCGTCGTCGAGGAGGAGCGGCTGAGCCGCATCAAGCATACGCAGCACTTTCCGACCGCCGCGCTCGCGGCGGCGATCGAGGGCGGCTGGCTCAAGCCCGACGAGATCGACGTCGTCGTGACGCCGTGGAATGCCGCGGTCCTGCGCCAGACGTTCCTGAAGGCCATCCTCCGCAATCTGCCATCGGGCCTCAATCTGCTGCGGCCGGGCGCCAACACGGCGCAGCGCTCGAGCATCGTCGTGCTGAACCAGTGGCTGAAGTACAAGCTCACGCACGCGCTCGGAATCCAGCGGCTGCCGTCCCTCTACCCCGTGCGCCATCATCATGCCCATGCCGCCATCTTCTTCGTCTCGCCTTTCGAGGAGGCCGACATCCTCGTCATGGACGGATACGGCGACGACGCGGCGACGTCGACGTACGTCGGGCGCGGCAACCAGATCGAACGCCTCTGGCAGAGCGATGTATTCAACTCGCTCGGCATGATCTACACGTTCGTCACCGGCCACCTCGGCTTTCGCGATTTCGAGGAAGGCACGGTCATGGCGCTCGCGGCGCACGGCGACGACCGCTACGTGCAGAAATTCCGCGACACGATCCGCCTGGTCGACGACGGCCGCTACGAGGTCGACATGAGCTATTTCATGTTCGACAGATATGCCTTCCTGAAACCCTTCAGCGCGAAATTCTTCGAGACGTTCGGCCCGCCGCGGCACCATGACGAACCGGTTGGCGATCATCACAAGGCACTCGCGCGCGCGCTGCAGGTGCGCCTCGAGGAGACCGTGGTGCACGTGGCGCGCGGCCTCCGAGCGCGCAACCGCTCGCGCGATCTCGTCGTCTCGGGCGGCGTCGCGCTCAATTGCGTCGCCAATGCCCGCATCCTCGAAGAGACGGACTACGAGCGCGTGTGGGTGCCGCCATGCGCATCCGATACCGGCGGGCCGCTCGGGGCGGCGTTGTGGTTCCATCATCAAAGGCGCGCGAGCCCGCGCGACTTCGTTCTCACCCACGCCTTCTATGGCCTCGAGCCTTCCGACAACGACATCCGCCTCGCGCTCTACGAGGCCGGCCTCGTCGCCGAGAGACTGGACGATCAGACACTCTTTGCTCGCGTCGCGCGCGATCTCGCCGAGGGGCGCATCGTCGGGTGGTTCCAGGGCCGCTTCGAGATGGGCCCGCGCGCGCTCGGCAACCGCTCGATCCTTGCCGATCCACGACGGCTCGCGACAAAGGATCGGATCAACGCGCGCATCAAGTATCGCGAGAGCTTCCGTCCCTTCGCCCCCGCCGTGCTCGTCGAGCATACGCGCGAGTACTTCGAGATCGACCAGGCCGATCCCTTCATGACCATGGCGCCGCGCGTGCGCCCCGAAAAGCGCGACGTCATTCCGGCTGTCGTGCACGTCGACGGCACGGCTCGCTTACAGACAGTCGAGCGCGAGGCCAATCCGCGCTACTACGCCGTGATCGAGGCCTTCATGCGCGAGACCGGCGTGCCGGTGCTGATCAACACGAGCTTCAACCGGCAGGAGCCGATCGTCGCCACGCCGCGCGAGGCCGTGTCGTGCTATCTCCGGACCGAGATGGACGTGCTCGTGCTCGGGAACTACTACACCCGCAACCGCAATACCGAGAGCGAGACGCGGGCGCGGACGGACTTTGCCGTGCGCGAGGAGAATCTCGTCGGCGGTGAGTAGTTCGCGCCTGCGGCGCGAGCGCAGCGGAATACCCTCTCCCCGCTCTTGCGGGGAGTGGGTTAGGGGGCGGGGCGGGAACTTGCGCTGACGTTGGCGTATGCCGCCGCCCCTCATCCTAACCTTCTTCCCGTGAAGTACGGGGAGAAGGGATAGGGGTGCACTCGCGGCACTCTCCAGTTCACAAAGGCGAGTGGGTTCGGGAGGGTGTCCCTCCCGATAGAGCGCGAGACCAGTCTCGCTCGTGCCGGAGGCACGATCCTCTTGACGACCACGCGCGCCGAGAGCTTGGTGCGACTGAACCCGCACTGAACCGAGGGGCATTGTTTATGAGCATCGAAACTTGGCTCGCCTTCGTGGCGGCCTCCACGATCCTGCTGGTCATTCCTGGCCCGACGATCCTGCTCGTCATCTCCTATGCGCTCGGACAGGGCTGGCGCGCCGCGCTGCCCATGTCCATCGGCGTGGCGCTCGGCGACTTCACGGCCATGACGCTCTCGATGCTCGGCGTCGGCGCTCTGCTCGCGGCTTCCGCGACCCTTTTCACCGTGCTCAAGCTCGTCGGTGCGGCCTATCTCATCTGGCTCGGCCTCAAGCTTTGGCGCGCCGGTGGTGCGCTGCAAGCGGAGGCGCGAACCGATGCCTCGCCGGCGATCTCGATGGTCGCGCACGCATGGCTCGTGACGGCCCTCAATCCCAAGGGCATCACGTTCTTCGTCGCGTTCCTACCGCAGTTTCTCGATCCGACGGGCGACGTGCTTCGACAGATGCTGATCTTTGGCGCCACGTTCCTCGCGCTCGCATTCGTGAACGCACTCGGCTATGGACTGCTCGCCGCGCGCGCGGGCGCCATGACGCGCAATCCGAACGCCATCAGCCTGTTCAACAAAGTCGGTGGCAGCCTGCTGATCGGTGCTGGTGTGGCCGCGGCGACGGTGAGAACTTAGAGCTGAGCGTCCACTTCCCCTTCTCCCCGTCCTTCACGGGGAGAAGGTCGGGATGAGGGGCGGCACCTACTCCATTCCCTCAGTATACTCGCTGCGAATCCAGGGCAAACTTGGATTCTTGCGCTCGGCTTCCCATCCTGCCTCAAGGTCCAGCAATTCGATGAGGCTGGCATCTTGCTTCAAGATGTGGCCTACGCCGACAGATTTGAAATCGGTGGTCGATTGCTCATGCTGACCGCCGCAGAGAAAGCACCAATCGCCATTTGACCGACTAACCAGTAGCACTGGCTTCTCTTGGGCGAACGCATGCTTGCAAACAAACACTCGCCAATGAAGCTTCGTCGGATCTGAGGAAGGCACAATCCCTTCTCCGCGACAATCGCTGACGTTTGCGTATGCCGCCTCCCCTCACCCTACCCCTCACCCCGTAAGCGGGGAGAGGGGGTTCCTGTGACGCAGGCGCGAGCTTACACGCCCGCCATCTTCATCTTCACGTTGCGGAAGGTGGTCTTGACGCGGCGGACGGTGCCGGTCGCGGAGCGCATGACGAGCGTGTCGGTCTCGGCGAAGTCGCCGCGGAAGTGCACGCCCTCGAGGATCGAGCCGCTCGTCACGCCGGTCGCCGAGAAGATCACGTCGCCGGACGCCATCTCCTGCATGGAGAACTTGCGGCGGATGTCGGTGATGCCCATCGTCTTCGCGCGCTCTTCTTCCTCGCGGTTCGAGGGCTTGAGGCGGCCCTGCATCTGGCCGCCGATGCAGCGCAGCGCCGCCGCGGCGAGCACGCCTTCGGGCGCACCGCCCGAGCCGAGGTAGACGTCGATCCCCGTCTGCTGCGGGTCCGTGCACCAGATGACGCCGGCGATGTCGCCGTCGGGAATGAGACGGATGCCGGCACCGACCTTGCGCACGGCCTCGATGATCTCGGCGTGACGCGGACGGTCGAGAATGCAGGCGGTGAGCTGGTCGACAGGCACGCCCTTGGCTTTGGCCAGCTTCTGGAGCTGCTCGCCGATCGGCGTGTCGAGGTCGATGATGCCCTCGGGGTAGCCGGGCCCGATGGCGATCTTGTCCATGTACATGTCGGGCGCGTGCAGCAGCCCGCCGCGCTCGGAGATGGCAATGACCGCCAGCGAATTCGGCATGTCCTTGGCGCAGATGGTCGTGCCCTCGAGCGGATCGACGGCAATATCGACCTCCGGCCCGTCGCCGACGCCGACCTCCTCGCCGATGTAGAGCATCGGCGCCTCGTCCATCTCGCCTTCGCCGATGACGACCTTGCCGCGGATATGGATCTTGCCGAGCTCCTTGCGCATGGCATCGACGGCAGCCTTGTCGGCGCCCTTCGCGTTGCCCATGCCGCGGAAGCGGGCCGAGGCAATGGCGGCGGCCTCCGTCACGCGCGCGACTTCCACCACAAGCACGCGGTCCAGCCCAGCACCCTTTGCCTTGTCCTGCGACATTATCGGCCCTCCCGATCGGTCCGTTCCGGTGCTCGCGCACCCGTGCGGCCCGTCAATGGCCGACACGTGCGGTCTATACGCCAGCCGCCCGCAACAATGAAGCACGTTCGATGCCATTGCTGCGCCGCACAACAAGTGCATTGCGCAAGTGAGTTAAGCAAGTCTGATGTCCGGACATGGATGTGGCGCGCACGGAGCGCCACGTTTACTGTCGGCAGCCGCACCACTTATGGATCGAGGACCTGTAACCTATGCGACAGATGGCGCTGATCGGATTCCTGCAGGCGCAGAACTGCTCAAATTTTGCCGCCTCCTGGCGCCATCCCGACTCGCGCACGGATTTCATGTCGCCGGATTTCTACCGCCATATCGGCAAAGTGCTGGAGGCGGGAAAATTCCAGCTCGCCTTCTTCGACGATCGGCTCGGCATGCCGGAGTTCCATGGCGGGCGCTACACGGAGGCCGTCGAGAACGGCATTCGCTGCGTGAAGATGGACCCGGTCGCCTGCATGATGGCCATGGGCATGGCGACCGAGCGGCTCGGTCTCGGCGTCACATACTCGACGACGTACTACGAGCCCTTCCACGTCGCGCGCATGTTCGCCACGCTCGATCTCATGAGCAACGGACGCTCCGCATGGAATGTGGTCACCTCCCTCAATGACATCGAGGCGCGCAACATGGGCCGCGACGACGTCGTCGAGCATGACGAGCGCTACGACAAGGCCGACGAGTTCATGGAGGTCGTGCTCGGCCATTGGGACACGTGGGCCGACGATGCGCTGATCGTCGACAAGGCGAGCGGGCGTTTCGCGGATGCCTCGAAGGTGCACCGGCTCGATTATAAGGGGCAGAGCTTCAAGTCACGCGGGCCGTTCACCGTGCCGCGCTCGGCGCAAGGTCATCCATTGATCATCCAGGCCGGGCAGAGCGGACGCGGAAAGCGCTTCGCGGCCGAGTGGGGCGAGATGATCTTCACGTACACACCGAGCGTCGAGGTCGGCAAAAAGGAATACGCCGACCTGAAAGCGCAGTGCGCCGCGACGGGCCGTGATCCGAACAGCATGCTGATCGGCGCACTCGTGCATCCCGTCGTCGCCGAGACGAAGATGGAAGCGGAAGACAAGCGCGCGGCCATCGACAAGCTGCCGCTCGAGGTGGACAGCCTCATGCTGCTTTCCGAGGCGCTGAACTTCGACTTCGGCTCGAAGCCGCTCGACGAGCCGCTGACCGACGAGGACATCGCGTCCATGTCCGGGCTTCAGACGATCCGCGATCGCGTGCTGAGGGGCGCGGGCACGAAGAACCCGACCATCCGCGACTTTATCCGCATCAGCGGCCGCGGGCGGCTCAACAATCCATGGGTCGGCGGACCGAAGGAAGTGGCCGACATGTTCGAGGAGTACTTCACGGCACCGGCGTGCGACGGCTTCGTCGTCGGCGCGACGTGCGTGCCGGGGACTTACGAGGATTTCGTGCGCTTCGTCGTCCCCGAGTTGCAGAAGCGCGGGCTCTATCACAAGGACTATCGCGGCGCGACGCTGCGCGAGAACCTCGGCCTCGCGCGCCCCGACGTCGGCGCATGGCGGAACGTCAAGCGCGGACCTAACTGAGGCCGGGGCAAAGCATGAGTATCGCACGATCGGAGCTGGTGCAGGCCGTCGACCACGCCCTCGCCGGCGACTGGGAGGCCGCTCACGCGATCGTCCAGCGCGACGAGAGCGATCCGACCGCGTGCTGGATCCACGCCGTGCTGCACAAGATGGAGCCTGACGAAGGCAACAGCCGCTACTGGTATCAGCGCGCGGGCAAGGCCTACGAGGCGTATCCCGATGGGCGCCAGGAGCTGATCGCGATCAAGGCGGCGCTGACGTACTGATCAAACAAGCAACGGCATAACAGGAGGAACGCGCATGGCGGCAACGCTCTTCATGGTCCGGGCGACGATCACCAAGGAGCAGGAAGCTGCTTTCAACAAGTGGTACGACGAGGAGCACGTGCCGCAGGTGCTGCGCTACAACGGCGCCATCAGCGGCCGGCGCTACAAGCGCATCATGGGCGACGACAAGTACGACTACATGGCGCTCTACGAATTCAAGAACGAGGCGACGTTCAAGGAATTCCAGGCCTCGGGCCATTTGCGCGAGCTGAAGGCGGAGTACGACAAGCACTTCGGCACGACATCCGAGCGCGCCGGCACCGGGTGGGTGCAGGTTCTTCCTTGATCCCGTATTCAGCGGAACGATCGGGCGGGCGCGATGACCATCGCGCCCGTTCGCGCGTCAGAGGCCGCGCATGATGCAGCCGAGCATCAGGATCAGGTGCGAGAGCAGCAGAAACCAGAACTCGTTGCCCTGAATGAGCGGGATCTGCGCGCCGAAGAATTGCACGACGAGGACGCAGACCGTCAGGACGATCGACAGAATGAAGGTGATGATGCCCGGTGCCTTCAAAACCATGATGATGTCCCCCATTCCGTCGAGCACGCGCGCGCCGAGGCTGCGCCAATCGCTGCATGATCAACACGATTCGGCCGCGCTTGTGACCCCCTTCCTGTGAGTTTTGCAGAACGGTGTGGCGTAGGAATACGTGAATCGGGCCATGAGGTTAGGGGCGGAAGCTCCGGACTATGGCTTCGCCGCGTACTTGAAGCCCGTGCCCGTCACGACGACCTCGACGGCGCCGTTCGTGATCACGGGATGGGTGAGACGGACGGCCAGAACGCCGTCATAGCCCTGCTCGGCGGCGCGCGCCTTGAGCATGTCGAGCGCGCGCGCGATGGTCATGTCGACGAGCTGCTCGTATTTGGTCATCCGGCCGCCGATCGTGTTGATGATCGCCTCGCGCATGTCACGCACGATGTTGGCGCCGCTGACGGCAACCGCGTAGACGATCTCGCCCGTGACGACCTCGGTCTCGTCGATGAAATCGGTGGTCACGAGGCGCATGGAAACTCCGGATCAGGATTTGCCGGCGACGACGATGCGCGTACGCCGGCCGAAGAGAAGACGCCACAGCACCAGCAGCACGATCAGCAGCATGAAGCCGAAGAGGCTCAGCGCGACCGGATAGCGGGCCCAGAGCAGGATCGGGCTGATCCGCCCGTCGCGCACCGCGCGCACGTCGTCCGCGAACACGAAGAAGTCGAAGATGGCATCGGAGCGCGCGATCACCGCCACCGCCTCGGTCTGGTCGCGGCTCGCGAGGATCGCCGCCTGCACGCCTGATGCCGTATAGGCGGCCATGCGCTGCGGCGCGTTACCGACAACCGCGAGCAGGCGCTTTGCAGCAGGCGGTTCGAGCGCATTCATGTAGCTCGAGAGAGCCTTGAGATCGGCTTCCGTCAGCGCGCGCGCAAGGCGGTTGAGGTCGCGCGGCGGCAGCTCGAGAAGCGGGTCGCGCTCGACGCGCGTCAGGCTCGCGAGACGGTTGATCGCCACGCGATCCTCGAGCACGAGCAGGCGATCGAGCGCGGTCTTGCTCATTTCCTCCGGCGGGCCGAGGCGATGCAGCTCGTAGGCCACGACCTCGGGCAGCTTGTCGCCGGCAATGGCCCACCACTTGAAGCCGGATTCGAGCGAGCGCGCATCACGCGCAATGGTGATCGCCTCGGTCGGCATGGTCTCGATGGCGCGATGCAGCGTGCCATCGCCGAGACGTCGCGTCAGGGCGGGCTCACCCTCGCCGGCCAGAACAAGCGCCACGACCTCGTCGAGACGCGGCAGCTTGGCGGGTGTCACCGTGTCGAGGAAATGGCGGAAGCGCTCGTCCTTCTCCGCGAGTTCGAGCACCTTGGCGTGCGCGCGGCGGAACTCGCGCCAGATCTCGGTGACGCGGTCGGCGGCGGAGCCCGAGATCTCGCGCGTGTGCTCGTTGATCTGCTCGGCGATGACCTTGGCGAGCTCGGCCTGGATCTTGTCGCGCGTGTCGGTGCTCTTCATCTCGCTTGCGATGATCGGCAGCACGCCGTGACGGAATTCCCAGATGTCCTTCGCGATGAGTGCAATGCCGATACCGCCCGCGACCACACCGACAATGCGGCTCAGGATGGCGCCGACGACGCGCTGGCCGACAGCCATGGCCATGCGCGAGAGCTGACGGCGCACGATGAGCAGCACCGTACCGGTGAGACCTTCGCTGCCTTGAATGAGCACCTGTCCGGTCGAGACCGTCGCGCTCGCCTTGGAAGGATCGATGACGAACTCGCGACCGGTGTCGCGGCTCACCGAGCGCGCGACCATGCCGCCATAGCGCGGGCCGAGGAAGGATTGCACGCACTGCGCAACGGGTTCGGCAGCCGCGCCGAGACCTTGCTCCATGCGCCGGCCGACCTCGTTGCCGACGCTGCTCGCAACGCCGAGAATGGCCTTCTGCATGGGATCGGAGCGGAATACGCGCTCGGATACGGACGCCGCGAGCTTCTGCGCCGTCTCCTGGAAGGCGATCGAGCCCATGAGCTCAGTCCAGCTCGATTCCTCGCGCACCTCGCCTATGGCCACGTCCACCTGGCGCCAGAGAATGTCATCGACATTGCCGCGCCGCCACGCCTCGCGCACGATCGGTGCGTAGTCGAGGTCGGCGAGGCTCTTGGTCAGCGCTTCGTGCGTGACGCGGGCGACGGCGGCGCGGAAGGCGGCTTCGTCGCCGGCCTGGCACTGCTCGTACTCGGCGCGCGACATCGGCGACGCCGCAGCGGACGCGCCGCTTGGCCCCGACGGGGTCTGCGCGGCGTTCTGGCCGGGCTGCTGGGCACGAAGCGGCGCCGCCGGCAGAGATGATGCCAGCAGGCCTGCAATGACGGCGCCAACGGTCGCGCGGCGGGCCCAGCCGACCCGCCCGAGATTGCCTGCGCCCAATTTCCGGATCTGCCGCTCGCTCACGTTCCGCCGCCGGGCTGACGCGCTTCGCGCAGCCGATGAGCCACCGAACGCGCTTCGATGCGCACCGGCGGGCTTGGTTAATTCGCCCTCTTTATATAGCGGCACCACTGTGGGTGAACAGTGGCGCGGTTCAGCTAGGAACGTCAGTGGCCCGATTTCTGTTTCTTCGCGTCGAAGAAGGCTTTGATCGCGGCCTGGGGCTCCCCGGTCGTGTAGGCCGCTGAAATCGCGTCGATACCGGCGAGAACACCCTCCTCCACCGAGACGCGCTCCCAGCGGTTCATGAGAGCCTTCTGGTTGCGCACAGCCTCCGGCGTCGCCCGCCCGATGAGGCCGAGCCAGTGGTTCACGGCGGCATCAAGGCCGAGGGCCGGCGCGACTTTCTGAACGAAACCCATGGCCAGCGCCGCGTCCGCGCCGAAGGTCTCGCCAGTGATCAGGATCTCGCGCGTCTTGCCCCAGCCGATGAGGCCCGGCAGCAGCGCCGCCTCGATGACCGAGGGGAGCCCCATGTGCACCTCGGGCATCCCGAAGATCGCATTCCCCGACGAGACGCGCATGTCGCAGCTCGCCGCAACCTCGAGCCCGGCGCCGAGGCAGAAGCCGTTGATGCGGGCAATGACCGGCACCGGGCATTCCCGGATCGCGAGGCAGGCCTGATGCAGGCGCGTGATGAACAGGCGGACGCTGTCCGGATCGGCGGCGCCGAGCTCGCGCAGGTCCGCGCCACCGATGAACGCCCTGTCGCCCGCGCCCGTCAGGATGACTGCGCGCAAGGACGCATCTTCCGAGAGCTTTTCGAAAGCCTGCCGAAGGCTGACGATCTCCGGCGACGCGAGGCAGTTGAGCCGCTGCTGATTGTCGATGGTGACGATTGCGACGCGCCCGCTCGGGCGGTCCTCGGTCTTCACATGCACGGTGGCTTCGGTCATTGTTGCGATCATCCTGCGTGTCTGAAGCCGCACATATGGCAGAAGCCGCAATGCCACTCCAGAACCGTGTAGCACCCGACGGCTCGATCGCCGCCATTGCGGCGAGAGGCACCGTCATGGGCAATCGCGGCGGCGCCATTCACAACGCCGACCGCACGCTCGGATCCCGCCGCTGGGCGAGCCGGCAATGGATCTGCTGCCGGCTCGAGTTCAACGGCCGCCGCCGCGCGCTCATGCAGCCGGGCCGCTATACGGAGCTCTTCTTTCTCGACGAGGCAACCGCGCTCGCGGCGGGACATCGCCCGTGCGGGGAATGCCGCCGGCAGGATTTTCTCTGGTTCGCGAAGCTCTGGGCCGAGACCCACGGCATGAGCGGGCGCGCGATGGCCGATGACATGGACGCGGTGCTGCACGCCGAGCGCCTGTCGCCCGAACGCGGCAAGCGCACGTACTACGCGACGATCGACACGCTCCCCGGCGGTACCTTCATCGGCTGGCAGGGCGCGCCGCATCTCGTGCTCGCCGGCTGGCTCCTGCCCTGGGATTTCAGAGGCTACGGCACCCCCGTCGAGCGCCCCTCGGCCGGCACCGTCGAAGTGCTGACGCCGCCCTCGATCGTCGCCGTACTTTCGGCCGGTTTCTGCCCCTCACTTCATCCAACGGCACACGTCGTCGACTGAGGCAGGCGCAAGGTTCGCCGCATCGTCGGCAAACTCGCCCGGGGGGAACAATGACACGCTCGTCGCTCAGGCGCACACTGCGGCGCGCCTACTGGCTGCTGGGCCTCGTGCTGCTGATCTCGCTCGTGGCGAAGCTCGCCTATCACATTCCGGGTCTGTCAGGCACGCAAACCGCCAGCGTGCTCATGAGCATCTACGACTACCTCAAGGATATGGCGCTGGTGCTGGTGACGGTCGTTGCCGCCTACCTTGCCAATGTCTTCCAGCGGCGCGCGGTCTTCCTCACGGCGCTCAAGGAGGAATGGCGCAACATCGTCAAGGCGAAGTCCGCGCTCTTCACGTTCACGCAGCGGGCGGCGCCGAGCCAGGAGGAATACTTCGCGGCCTTCTGCGCGATATCGGAATCGCTCGACAACATGCGTGCCGTCTACGCCAACGTCGGCGAGACGAGCCGGCAGATCGGCCTCTACCCGTACGCGCCGCTGCACGATATGCGCAGGGCTCTGCAATCCATCGAGCCGGACGCCGGACGGCGCGTCTCCGCCGAGGACCGCAAACTCGCGCGCGATGCGATCCTGCAGTCGTTCTACGCGCTGCGCGAGACATTCCTCGAGGAGCTGGATCTCGAAGCCCCCGACAATCCCCTGCTCATTCACAACGGGCGTCGCATGAAGAAGCCCGGCGCGCCCGGCTGGGCCAAACGGCGCCAGTCCGGCCAGCATCGCTATCAGGATCGCGTCGCACCCGCCGATCCCGCGATCACGCCGTTCCTGACCGCTCTCTACGACAAGGAGCAGACGACGGCGAAGCCCTGGCGGGAGGTCAGTAAGACCGACGCGCGGCCAGCCGCCGTCGAGGCCCCGGCACAGACATGAGCAGGGGGCCCTGCGGTCCTACCGCGACGGCGATGAATAGATCGGCGTGATCTTCTGCACGACTTTCTGCCGGTTCTCCTGATGCGGCGATTCCAGCGCCGAGAACGCAGCATTGACCCTCCGGGCCATCCCTTCGATGTAGGACCGCACCTCCTCCGGCAGATCCGCATTGGCATAGCGGTCGGGGTGGTAGGTCTTGGCCTTGCGCAGATAAGCGCCGCGGACGTCCTCGTAGGGCGCACCGAGCGGCAGGCCGAGGATCGCATGAGGATCGAAGCCGTCGTTGTCGCGCATCCGCGCGAGCGTCTGGCCGCGACCGGGGCTGATCAGGCGCACGCCGGCGATCGCATGCTTGGCGAGATACTGGCGGGGCCCGTCGAACGCCTCGAACTCGATGAAAGGCGTCGTGCCGTTGAGCACATCGGTGAGCGAGCGGCCCTGCGTCACCGCAATGCGGCCCTTTAACTCGGAGCCATCCGTCAGGCTGAGCGCAACGGAAATGCCCGACGAAGTGGCCTCCCCCGGTCCGCTGCCACTGTCCACCCTGCTGCGCTCGAACATGCCTGATTTCCGAAACTGTTTCATTTGAGAGCATCGTCATGATGCTCCCGCTCTCGATCGCAAGAAGCGTGCAAGGAAACTTCAACCAATGCGCGCCGGTCATCCGTAAAGCCGTCCGCCCAAAGACGGGAATGCCGCTATACGCGCAACCACAGGCTGCGATCGCGATTAACAGTTGCTGTAGCACTTGGATTGAATATGTCGCCGATAGGGTGGAAAAGCTTTGGATTGATGGGTGGGGATAAGCTGCTCAGCCGGCTGTGGCGTTCGAGATCGAGGACGTGACCTCAATCACACACCAGTCACGCATCAATTCCTAAGGGGCCTGAAAGAATTAACAATTGCTTTCGAATCGCCTACCGCTGGTAGGTGAGAGGAGTTTCATGTTGTGGTTGCGTTGCCCGTCGGCCCGTATCGACTGCCTGTGCAAAAGCTTGCCGTCTAGCGGCGATGGCGAGTGTGCATAAGTCGAACCGGTCCGCACCCGTTCTGATCGAATGCCATGCTGCTGCGCATACGGCCGGACCCGGCCTCAACGGATCCGGAGCTCACCGATACGCAGCCGACCCGGAGCCCAATTTGTGCAGGGAGCGCTCCAGGGGCAGTGAACGGTCCGGTTTAAGCCTCTCGGTGTGAACGACCGCTCGGCCGGCACTTTCTTGCCCGCGTAGGCTGGCCCCAAACGTTAGGGGGCATTTGAAACGATGAGACACGTTCTAGGTATCCTAGGCGTGCTGGCAGCAAGCGTATTGCTTGCTGTGTCTGCCGCCATGAACTGGCGCTTCGGATACAGTCTTGGAATGACTGAATTCGACGGGCAGATTTACGGAGCGGCCAGCGCCGCTGCCGACTGCCTGAAAGCGCTCATACCCTTCTTTCTTTTTGCAGCCATACGAAACCGGATGTGGTCCCAGGCGGCCGCATCGGCGGTCGTATGGGTGGTGGTCACAGCTTATTCGCTGACCTCCGCCCTCGGCCACGCAGCCCTGAACCGGCTCGACACTGCAGGCCAGCGCGCCCAGCAGACGGCGGTCTATCAGGACATGCGTGCGGACATAAAGCGGATGGAGGAGCAGGTGAGCTGGATTCCCCAGCATCGCCCCGCCGCCACCGTGGCCAGCGAGATGGACGGTCTCAAGACCCAGATCACCTGGAGCCGCACAAAAGGCTGCACCAACGTCGGGGGTCGCTTCAATCGCGACTTCTGCCAGAAGTTCCACGGCCTTTCTGCCGAGCACGCCAACGCCATCCAGGCGAGCGAGCTCAGCAAGAAGATCATGAACGTCAAGGCAGAGCTGGCGAAATCCGGCGAGACGGGCACGGCGCTGACCGAAGCCGATCCGCAAGCAGCGATGCTGGCCAAGATCGGCGGTCTCGTGATCGCGGGCCTGAAGGTCGATGATGTGCAGATGGCGCTGACCATCTTCATCGCCCTGCTGCTCGAGGTCGGCTCCGGCTTCGGCATGTACGTGGCCTTCAGCCAGTGGCGCCTGCACGATGCCCTGCACAACCCCAAGGTGGCGTCCGCCGCCTCGGTTGGACGGGCTGCCGCCGCCATGCCGCTCGATGTCCAGGTCCAGGCACCGGCCAACATGCCGGTCGCAGCCGAGGTCCCGGATACGCCGGCCATCGTCGCCGCGGCACCTGCCGCGCTACCGGCCACACCGGCGGTCCAGGCCATCGCGGCCGCGCCACCGGCACCTGCCGTCATCACGCCGCCGGCCACTACGGCCAACGACAACACCGACCGGGCACTCCCCGTGCAGCGCATGGTGGCCCCGGAAAGCGATGTCGAGCGTTTTCACAAGGAGAAGGTCGAGACCGAAGATGGTGCAACGATCACTGCTGTCGATCTCTATGACAACTACTGCCAGTGGTGCGAGGAGCAGGACAAGGAGCCGTTGGCGCTCCCGACTTTCAGCAGAGACTTCGGTGAACTGAAGGGTATCAAGAAGGCAAAGATCGCCGGCCGCGTCCGTTACATCGGAATTGCGGTCCGAGGTGCCACGAACCTGCCGGAGGATAAGAACCCGACGGTCCCAGTGGTTCGCGCTGCCTAGGGCAGCTTCTTGGACAAGGAAAAAGGGTCGCTTCGGCGGCCCTTTTTTGTTGGCCGCGGGCTGCCGGGAAGAGGTGCTTCGCAACCAAGCCGTCATGCCATGCCCGCGGCGGCAAGAGCGCGGACGCGGAGTATGGACTGCGGGCTGCTGGAAAGAGGTGCTATCGCCTTCCGCCGTGGTGCTATGCCCGCGGCGAGATCTTTTCCTGGCCGCGGGCTACTGGAAAGAGGTGCTATCGCCTTCCGCCGTGGTGCGTCGCGCCAAAGGCGCACCAGGAAAGCGTCTGCGGCGACAGGCGGACAGCCATTGCGCGAGGCACCCAACTTCTCCCTTGTAAGTTGAATTCCGCGGGAGGTGGTAGTGTACCTCTCGCGGCGATGGGCGGGTGTCCGCAATCTCCAGGGTCCACCAAGACCGTGGGAGAGCATGGCGCCCCGCCCGTCATCCAACTGAACCCGAACAGTCGCCGGGGCCGCAAAGCGAGCCCGATTAGGCAAGGACGGGTCGGAATGGAAAATATCACTGTCGGTATCGATGTCGCCAAGGACCGCCTGGACGTCGCCGTGCGTCCGAGTGGAGACGTGTTCGCTGTCGAGCGCAACGGCACCGGCCTCGCAGCCCTCTGCGAGAAACTCCTCGCGCTCGGCCCCACCATCGTCGCCATCGAGGCCACAGGCGGCTTCGAGGAAATCGCTGCCGCAGGCCTCGCCGGTGCCGGCCTCCCCCTCGTCGTCGTCAACCCCGCCCAAGTGCGATCGTTCGCCAAGGCCATCGGCCAGCGCGCGAAAACCGATCCGATCGATGCTGCCGTCATCGCGCACTTCGCCGAAGCGACGAAGCCGGAGATCCGGCCACTCCCCGACGAGGAAACCCGTCATCTATCGGAGCTTGTCGCCCGCAGACGCCAGATCGTCGAGATGATCGGCGCTGAGAAGCAGCGCGAAAAGCGCGCCGCCCTCAAGCGCACGCGCAGGAGCATCGCCCGCATCGTCACGGCTCTGCAGAAGGAGCTCGACGAGATGGACGGCGATATCGGCACCACCGTCCGCGCCTCGTCCGTCTGGCGCGAGAAGGAGGACCTGCTCGTCTCCGTGCCCGGCGTCGGCCCGATCATCAGCCGCACGCTCATCGCCGAGATGCCCGAGCTCGGCAGCCTCGATCGCAAGGAGATCGCCGCGCTCGCCGGCCTCGCACCCTACACGCGCCAGTCCGGCACCTAGCGCGGCAAGAGCTTCATCGGCGGCGGCAGGCCACGCGTGCGCACCGCCCTCTACATGGGCGCCATGAACGCCAAGCGCTGGAACCCGCCCCTGAAAGCCTTCTTCGATCGCCTCATCGCCGCCGGCAAGCCGAAGAAGCTCGCCATCATTGCCGTCGCGCGAAAGCTCCTCACCATCCTCAACGCTATCCTCAGGGACAAACCCCATGGCAAAAAGCTTGACCGGCAAGACAGTCGCTCTCCCCGCCCTTCGCGGGGAGCGGGTCGGGGTGAGGGGCGGCAGCATACGCCGACGTCGGTAAGTGGGTCCGTCCCTCATCCTAACCTTCTCCCCGTAAAGGACGGGGAGAAGGGACCTGTCGCGTTCGCGGCTCACTCCAAAACCATAAAAGACGGGGGCTCCGGGGGTGTCCCCCGGTTGGGTTACAGGGCGAAAGCCCTGTTCGCGCCAAAGGCGCGACGGCGCCGAGGCAAGCGCAACGGCCGCGCGATGCAGCGAAGATATCAGGCGGGCTGATGCGCGCCGTCGAAAGCGGCGTCGGCCGGCGTGGCATTACCGGCGAGGCCGTTCTCGATGTCAAAGGCGATACGCGCGCGTTCGGCAACCGAACTGCGCTCGATGCGGAAGTGAACCTCGTTGGCACCCAGCGTCGCCCCGACCTGACGCACCCGCGCGAGATTGAGCGAGCGCGCCTTGCTGTCGAGCGTGCCCACACGCAGGACGCGCGCGACACCGCCGGCATCGCGGTGGAGAAGCAGGTAAGTTGCTTCGGGCAATTCCGGGCAGAACAACAGGCTCGAAACCGTGTAGGTGTAAGCGGCGCCGGATGCGCCGCGCCAGATCTGCTGGGCGGGTGCGATGCCTGCAGCATCGGTGGCATGGCGGACGGCGGCGGTGCCCTGCCGCGGCTTCGCGCGCTTTTTCACGCCCTCTGTTCGACGCACGGCCATTTTGACCACTCTCAAAACACAACAGCACGCCAAAGCTGCCGAAGCCGGCGCGCACCAACAATAACTTCCAACGCTGAACGCACAGGGCCGCTCAGCGGCTCCTGAGAAGTTCGTCGTATACGCATATTATTCAAGTTCGAAAATCCCGGATCACATGGTTTTGTTAATGCACCACGGTCCTGTGGCGCGCCAGATACACTTTGTGCTGCTCGAGCATTACGCCTCCATGACGGTTCTCCTAGCCGCAGGTGGAATAGCCGCAATCAAGGCAGAGATGACAGCCTTCCTGCGGAAGAAATTGATTTCCCTGGCATTTCGGACAACGCCGACCTGCCCTACCGGCGCCCGACGCGGATGCAGCAAGCGGCGTCCATGAGATCCCGCCGGCCGACAGCTGGGCCAACGGCTCGGCCGCCAAGGCCTTCGGCGGCGCGGGCGCATCCTGCCGGTCATCGCCACGCTCCGGGGCAGCTAGGAAGCCTATGCGGATCATGTGGGCCTCGATGATCTCGCCGATGGCGGCGAGCAAGCTCGGCACGTAGCGCCCGCCCATCCACTGACCACCCTGGGGATCGAAGACGGCCTTCAGCTCCTCGACGACGAACGTCACGTCGCCGCCGCGGCGGAAGACGGCGCTGATCATGCGCGTCAGCGCGACCGTCCAGGCATAGTGCTCGAGGTTCTTGGTGTTGATGAATATCTCGAAGGGGCGGCGACGGCCCTCGCGCTCGATGTCATTCATCGTCACGTAAATGGCGTGATCGCTCGCCTGCCACTTGAGCTTGTAGGTGAAGCCTGGAAGGACCGGATCACGCTCGAGCGGGCGCGACATGTAGACGACATCGCCGGTGCGCTGAGGCGCAGGCGTTGCAGTCGCGGACGCAGCAGGGGGCGCCGGTGCCGCTTCGAGCACGGCGCCGGTCACTGCATTGGGCCGGTAGGTCGTGCAGCCCTTAAGACCGAGCGCATAGGCCTCCGTGTAGATGCTCTCGAAAGCCTCGAAGGGCATGTCGACGGGGCAGTTGATGGTCTTCGAGATCGCGCTGTCGACGTGCTTCTGAAGCGCAGCCTGCATGGCGAGGTGGGCGGCGGGCGCCAGCATGTGCGCCGTGACGAAGGCAGCGGGCAGCGGCGCGTCGGGTCCGGCGTGGCGGCGGAAGCGGCGATACGCGAAGTCCTCGACATTCTCCTCGCTGAAACTCTCGCCGGCGCCGCGCACGCGCCGCTTGTAGGCGAGGTCGAAGATCGGCTCGATGCCACTGGACACGTTGCCGGCTAGAAGCGAGATCGTTCCTGTCGGCGCGATCGAGGTCAGGCAGCCATTGCGGATGCCGTGCTTCGCGATCGCCTGGCGCACGTGCTCGGGCAGGCGCGCAACATTGGGCGCGGCGAGGAAGGCGGCCGCATCGTAGAGCGGAAACGTGCCCTTCTCGGCGGCGATCTCCGCGCTGGCGCCGTACGCCAGGGCCGCGATCTCGGCCATGAGCCGCTCGGCGAGCGCACGCGCCTCGGGCGAGTCGTATCCGAGCCCGCACATGGCCAGGGCATCGCCGAGACCGGTGATGCCGAGACCGATGCGCCGCTTGGCCTTGGCTTCGCGATGCTGCGCCTCCAGCGGGTAATGCGAGAGGTCGATCATGTTGTCGAGGAAGCGCACAGCGACCGGGACCAGCTCGGCCAGCCGCGCCTCGTCGATGTGGGCGATGGCCGTGAAGGGATCGCGCACGAGCGCGGCGAGATTGATCGAGCCGAGCAGGCACGCGCCGTAGGGCGGCAAGGGCTGCTCGCCGCACGGGTTGGTCGCGCGGATGTCCTCGCAGTAGGCGAGGTTGTTCATGGCATTGACGCGATCGATGAAGATCACACCGGGCTCGGCGTAATCGTACGTCGCGCGCATGATGCGCTCCCAGAGCGCACGCGCACGCACCGTGCGATAGACGGTGCCCTCGAAGCTCAGCACCCAGCTATCGTCGCGCGCGACGGCGTCCATGAAGGCGTCCGTGACGAGGACCGAGAGATTGAAATTGCGAAGACGCGCCGGATCGGACTTGGCGTCGATGAAAGTCTCGATGTCGGGATGATCGCAGCGCATGGTGGCCATCATGGCGCCGCGCCGCTGACCGGCCGACATGATGGTCTTGCACATGGAATCCCACACATCCATGAAGCTGACCGGACCCGATGCGCCCGCACCGACGCTCTTCACGAGCGCCCCCATCGGCCTCAACGTCGAGAAGTCGTGGCCGATGCCCCCGCCCTTCTGCATGGTGAGGGCGGCTTCCTTCACGTTCTCGAAGATCGAGCCGAGGTCATCGCCGATCGGCCCCATGACAAAGCAGTTGAAGAGCGTGACGTCGCGGCTCGAGCCGGCACCGGCGATAATGCGGCCGGCAGGGAGGAACTGGAAATCGGTCAGCGCGTCGAGGAAGCGCTTCTGCCAAGCCTTGCGCACGCGGGCCTTCTCGACGCCGGCGCCGGCCGCGGCGAGGCGCGCCCAGGTTTCGGCGACGTCGGCCTCCATGGCCACGCCGTCAGCCGACTTCAGGCGATACTTGGCATCCCAGATGAACCGGGAAATGGCCTGAATTTCTGTATGTTCGCTCGCCATACTGCCGGCGCACTCCCATCCGGAGACAGGACATATATATAGGGCATCCAGGTCGCCCGGTCAACAAATGTTCTATTTATGTTCACACCCTCCGTCCGTCCCCTCATCCCTCTCCGATCCGGCCTCGAGACGTGCAATTCGCCATTTAGCCTCCTGCCACGAAGGCCTCGACGGGAGAGGCTTCTTCGCGCGAATTAGGGCGCGACCGCCGACGCCCCGCATTTCCCTGGAGCCCCGATGACACCGCCCGCGTCCGATGTCTCGACGACTGTCGACTACAGCGTGGACAAGTGGCACATGGACCGTATCCCGTGGGCCTTGTGGTTCTGCGTCGCCGGCCTCGCCATCTGTCTCCATATCGAAGGCCGCGGCGCATCGGGCGCTGCCTTGGCCTTCGTCTACCTCGCCCTGGTGGCCCTGGCTTTCGCGGGATGGGCCGGGACAACGCTGATAGAGCGGTCCGGCTATCCTTTCTATCTCGTGCTGCCGGCGGTGGTGCTCATCGCCTTCGTCGTCGCGGCCATCATCGCTCTCTTTGGCGTGCTCGGCGGATATCGCGCGCCCGGACGGCTGTGGTGGAACCAGCTCGTCGATCCGCCGCTGGACGTTGGCGGCTGGATGCTGCTGTACCTGGGTTGCGGATGGATTGCCTTCGTGCTCTTCCGCCACGCCCATCCGGCAAGACCGATCATCTCGCTTTCGCCGGCCGGCCTTTCGTTCAACAGGGCATGGCTGCCGGACATCTTCATTCCCTGGCAGGACATCCATGCCGTTGGACCACTCGTGGGCGAGAATCCCGGCAGTGCCCCCACCATCTACCGCCACGCGATGGCCGTGACGGTCACGGGTGAATTCTACGCGCAGCACATCGCACCGAAACGAAGCATTCTGTCGCCTCCGGGCGCCGAGAGAATGTTTCGGTCCAAGGGCACGATGATGCAGATGGTCCTCACGTCACCGGAGATCGTCGCCGATTTCGAGGACTATCGCGGTCCCATCGAAGCCCGCTGGAAGGCGTTCCACGACCAGCCCAGGACCGCGGAACCGTCACACCGCGCGACCGGCCCACGACACATCTACGGTCGCTGGTCGTGGGATGGATCGTGGTGGCAAACGCTCATGTTCATTCTGCCGATCCTCGGCGCAGTCATGGTCGTCCTTCACGCGAGTGGCATCTGGCCGCGATGAAATCTCGCGTCAGGAAGATACGCCACCGCGCTGCGCCAGCTCCGCGAGGCGCTTGATTGCCGTTTCGGGCAAGGGCAGCGGATTGGGCGCGGCGGCAGCCTCCTGGAGGAGGCGGTCGCAGGCAGCTTCGAGGCGCGCCTCCAGCACGGCGCGAAATTCCTTGCGCGGGAGACCGGGTGGGATGGGGTCCAGGATCTCGACGATGATCGTGCCGGGGTGGCGGAGCAGGCTGCGCCGCGGCCAGTAAAGGCCTGAGTTCAGCGCCAACGGATAGCAGGGCAGGCCCAAGCCTTCGTAGAGCGCGACATAGCCCGGCTTGTAGTCGGGCTCGGCACCGGGCGGACGGCGCGTGCCCTCGGGAAAGATGAAGACCTCGCGGCCTTCGGCGGCGCGATCCCTGGCATCGGCGACGAGCTTCTTCAGGGCAGCGCTGGCGCGCTCGCGGCTGACGAGGATGTGCTCGAACTTGAGACAGAACCAGCCGTAGAAGGGAATGTACTTGAGCTCCTCCTTGAGCACGATCGCAGGGTCGTGGAAGAGCGGGATGAGCGCGAACGTCTCCCATGCGGACTGGTGCTTCGACACGACGAGGCAGGCGCCGGGCGGCAGCTTGTCCGCGCCGCGCACTTCCATGCGTGTGCCGCAGATGAGGCGCAGGAGCCACGTGCACGTGCTGCCGTGGATGGAAAGCCCCTTCATGGCCCATGAGCGCGGCGCGATGAAAAGCCAGCTCCCAAGCACGACGAACAGCGCCGTCACGACGTAGAAGACGACAAAATAAATGAGCGAGCGGACGAGGGTCATGAGGCCTCACGCCCTCACGATGGGTTTTCCCCTCCCCCTTGCGGGGAGGGGTTAGGGGTGGGGGGAAGCCCTACCTCTAGCGTTCTGCAATCCCCCCCTCCCTTGCCCTCCCCCGCAAGGGGGGAGGGGACTGGGGCGGAGAATGTTTGAGCGGCGCTCATCTATGAACACCTCAGACCGTCAGCACGATCTTGCTGACGTGCTGGCTCGTCTCCATGCGCTTGTGCGCCTCCGAGGCCTGAGCCAGCGGGAATGTCGAATCCATCACGATCTTGATGCGCCCCGCGTCGAGCAGCGGCCACACCTTCTTTTCGAGCGCGCGCGCGAAGCCGGCTTTGACGTCGCGCGTGCGTGGACGCAGCGTCGAGCCGGTGAGCGTCAGGCGCTTCATCATGAGGCGGGCGAGCGTGAAGGTCGTGGTCGGCCCGCCAAGCGTCGCGATCTGCACAATGCGGCCGTCCTCGGCGGCGGCCACGATGTTGCGCTCGGTGTAGTCGCCGCCGACCATGTCGAGCGTCACATCGATGCCGTGGCCGCCGGTCGCTTCCTTCACGACCGCGACGAAATCCTCGCTCTTGTAGTTGACCGCGACGTCGGCGCCGAGATCGCGGCACACCTGGCACTTGTCGGCACTGCCCGCTGTCGCGACGACGCGGGCGCCGAAAGCTTTTGCGAGTTGTATGGCCGTGGTGCCGATGCCGCTCGTGCCGCCGTGCACGAGGAACCAGTCGCCCGCTTCGAGGCGGCCGCGCTCGAAGACGTTGTTCCAGACGGTGAAGTACGTCTCCGGCACGCCGCCGGCTTCGGCCATGGAGAGGCCCTTCGGGATCGGGAGCGCCGTCACTTCCTCGGCGATGCAGTATTCGGCATAGCCGCCGCCGTTGACGAGCGCGCACACCGTGTCGCCGACCTTCCAGCGCGTGACGCCGGAACCAACCGCGGCGACCTCGCCGGCGATCTCCAGCCCGGGGAGCGGCGAGTGGCCGGGCGGAGGCGGATAGGCGCCAAGGCGCTGCTGCACGTCCGGGCGGTTCACGCCGGCGGCCGCGACCTTGACGAGGATCTGGCCCGGGCCGGCCGCGGGCACGGGCATGGACGTCGGCTGGAGGACCTCGGGACCGCCTTTGCCGTTGAGTGCGATGCCGGTCATGGTCGTTGGGATCGAGGACACGGCACATCTCCATCTGTGGAAGCTGGCTTGGGCGCGAACGGCCCGCGCAGAGCTTAAAGCAGGGCCGGCGCGGGGTGGCAAGCCGTGGCGCTGCCGGCCTACCGCGCGCCGGTGCCGTGTTCGAGCAGGTGCTCGATCAAACGCGCCGCGGGCGCCGAAAGGCGGCTGTTGGATCGCGTGCAGATGACGAGGCGGCGCAAGGCCCATGGCTCGGCGAGGGCGACGGTCGCAATGGCCATCGTACGGCGGCATCGCCGTGCTGCGGCCTCGGGCACGACGGCGATACCGACACCGGTCTCGACCATGCGGCAAACCTCGTCGAAGCTCGCAACGCCAATACGCAGGCGCATCGACCTGCCGAGCCGTGCGGCATGGCCGGCGAGATGCCGCTGCAGCGCGCTCTGCCGCATGAGACCGACGAACGGGCGGTCGATCACCTCCTCGAAACGGGCGCGGCGGCGCGGCGCGAGCGCATCCGCCTGCGGCACGACGAGGACGAGGCGGTCCTCGCGATAGGGGTGCGCGCGGACGCTATCCGGCACGGCGGCATCGGTTGCAATGCCGATATCGGCGGCGCCGGCCGCGATCGCCTCGGCGATGCTTGTGCTCTCCCGATCTTCGATATCGACAGCGATGGTCGGATTGGCCTTCAGGAACGAGGCGAGCGCACGCGGCAGATGCTCACTGAAGGCGGACGTATTGGAGAGCACATGCACACTGCCGCCTAGTCCGCGCGCAAAGGCGCCGAGGTCTCCGCGCATGGCCTCGACCTGCTGCGTGACAATGCGCGCATGATCGAGCAGACACTGCCCCGCCGGCGTGAGCGCGACACCGCGACGCCCGCGCTTGAGCAGGTCCACGCCGAGCGCCTCCTCCATGCCGCGAATGCGTGCGCTCGCCGAAGCCAAGGCGAGATGCGCGCGCTCGGCGCCGTGGGTGATGCTGGCACTGTCGGCAACATGCAGGAAGAGGCGAAGATCGACGAGATCGAAGCGCATGGGCAGGCTTCCTCCAGACTTCGGTAAATACGAAGGCTTATTCCGTATTCTACACATTGCGGGTTCGCTGTCGCTGCGGCACAAGGCAGGACATGATCGACCAGATATCTATATTCATCGCCGCCGTATTCGTGATCGCGGGCCTGACCAAGGGCGTGATCGGCCTCGGGCTGCCGACGATCTCCATGGGGCTGCTCGCGCTCGTCATGCCGCCGGTGCAAGCAGCGGCCCTGCTGGCGCTGCCGTCGCTCGTCACGAACGTCTGGCAGATGGTGGCGGGCCCGTCGTTCGCAGTCGTCGTGCGCCGCCTGTGGCCGATGATGCTCGGCGTATGCCTCGGCACGTGGGCAGGCATGGGCCTGATGACCGGTGCGAGCGCGCGCCATGGCACGGCGCTTCTCGGCGTCGCCCTCGCGCTCTATGCGCTGACAGGGCTCGCGGCCCTCCGCTTTTCCATTGCGCCGCGGCACGAGATCTGGGCCGGGCCGCTGGTCGGGGCGATCACGGGTCTCATCACGGCGGCGACGGGTGTGTTCGTCATTCCGGCCGTGCCCTATGTCCAGGCCATCGGCCTCGAAAAAGAGGAGCTCATCCAGGCCCTCGGCCTCTCCTTCACGGTCTCGACGGCAGCGCTCGCCGTCAATCTCGCGGCAGACAATGCGCTCCACGCAGGGCTTGCGGTGCCGGCGCTCGGCGCACTCGCCATGGCGGCTGTCGGCATGTGGCTCGGGCAGGTGCTGCGGCTGCGCATGTCGCCCGCGACTTTCCGGCGATGCTTCTTCAGCGGGCTGCTGCTGCTCGGCGTCTATCTCGTGATGCGCGGTCTCGCCTGAGGCATCAGGCTGCGCGGGCGACGCGGTCGCGGCCCGCAGCCTTGGCGGCATAGAGCGCCTTGTCGGCGGCTGCGAGCAGCGGGTCGAGCACCGGCGGCATCGTGGCGGCGGCAGCAACGCCGATGCTCACTGTGATCGTCACGCTGCGCCCGCCGTCCAGGTGCACGACCGTGCGAGCGACGGCCATGCGCACCCGCTCGGCTGCGCCCGCGGCCTCGTCGCCATTGCAGTTGCACATGAGCGCGACGAACTCCTCACCGCCGAAACGCCCGAGCAGGTCCGCGCCGCGCAGGCACTCGCGCACGGTCCGGGCAAAGGTCGCGAGCACCCGATCGCCAACGGCATGCCCCCATGTGTCGTTGATCGACTTGAAGTGGTCGATGTCGAGTATCAGAACGGCGGCCGGCCGCGCGCGCGAGGTGCGCTCGGCATGACGCTCGCGACAGGCTTCCAGGAAGGCGCGCCGGTTGAGGACGCCGGTCAGCGGATCGTGCGAGGCAAGTTGCCGAAGCTGCCCGAGCAGTTCGTTGCGCGCTGCCATCACGCTCGCCACCGTGATCGGCGCGAGCGCCATCAGCGCCACGCCGATGCGGACCGACATGAGCGCGTACTGCTTGTCGAACTCGAAAGGGTCGATGATGTGGCCGAATGCGATGGCCACCATTGTCCAGATGCTGAACAGGAAGGTCAGCACCGCCGTCCCGAACTGCCCGTAGGTCACCGCACCCCAGAGCAGCGCAGGCACCGGAAAGGCCACGGCACCGGGACCACCGATCCATACGCCGGCGAAGCACGAGAGGGCCAGCTCCAGCGCGGGCGCGCTCTGCTCCGGCAGCAGGCGGATGGCCTCCGCGTGGCGGCGCCGCTCGATACCGAGCCACGTCGGGACGGGCATGGTCAGGACGAGCGGCAGCATCGTCATGTAGTTCACGAGCTCGGTCGCGAAGCGGTAGGCCCAGCCGTCAGCCGGCGTATGGCCGTAGAGGAAAGGATTGACGATCGGCCCGACAGTCGCCGATGCCGCTGCCGCCGCCACCACGATCACCACGAGGTGGAGCACCGACGTCGGACGCCTGAGACGCCTGTCCACCTGATCGCGGCGCATGAAAAGAGCGTATCCGGTGATGACACCGGCGAGGTTCCCGCTCATGACCAGCAGCGCCACCGCAAGACCGGTTCCGCCAAGAAGATTGGCGGCGACGTAGCCCACAGCCGCAGCGCACCAGCCGAGGGGCCTTGCAAAAACAGGACGCCGCAGCAGCAGGCCGAGCAGCAGGGCGTTCGCGGGACCCATGGCGGCCACAAAGCCGATCGGGCGCAACGCAACGCCCACGAGGGCCGCGACAAAGACGATGCTGCCGATCAGAAAGGCGGCGCGAAATTGTGCCCCGAGGGGCATGGGGACCGGCGGGTGCCCGAGTGCTGGCAGTGCCCTGCTGATCGTCATTCCGAGAGGCAGCTCCGCTGGGCGGAGACCGCTCCGCCAGGCGCGCCGCCGGCAGGAGCGGCGCCAATACTGCTGCTCAAATCATGCCCGCCTTAGAATTTTGTTTCGGAGGGCGGCGGCATTCCCGGCAAACTTGGGGAGAATGAATGGGGCATTGCGCGAGTTGCGGGGCGACCTGTCGCGGGAATTCCAGTCCCGCGCTTTAACGGGCGCGCGCCGCCATACCCCCCGCAGTGGGCGCGACGCGCGGCGCCGCCAGATCCCGCCGGACAATGCGGTTGCGGCCCCCGCCCTTGGCGAGCGAAAGGGCCTCGTCGGCGACCTGCAGGAGCGGCTCGATCGATGCCGGCGCCTGGACCGCACAGCCGAGCCCGATGCTGAGTGTCGCTTCGACATGGCGGCCGTCGCCGAGATCGATCGGCGTCGCGGCGAAGGCCTGGCGGACGCGTTCGGCGGCGGCCGAGGCATCGGCGGGGGTGCTGCCGGCCAGGAGGGCCGCGAACTCCTCGCCGCCAAGCCGGCCGACGAGCGCCCGGTCGCCGAGCGTGTGACGCACGACGGCTGCAAAGGTCTCGATGGCACGGTCACCGGCCCAATGGCCGTGCGTGTGATTGATCTTCTTGAAATGATCGATGTCGAGCATGAGGACCGCCACCGGCGTCTCCGCCTCGGCCGCCTGGGCGAGAAGCTGGCCGGCGCTGTCGACGAAGGCGTGCCGGGTCAGCAGACCGCTCAGCATGTCATAGGAAGCGAGGAGCTCGAAGCGGTCGCGCAACGCCCTGTGCGCAGCCATGGTGCTCGCGATGTTGAGCGGCGCGAGACCCATGAGCGTGATGGCGAGGCGGGCTGAGATGAGCGCGCTCCCTTCATCCAGCTCCGGCCAGCCGACGATCAGGCCGAGCGCGATGCCGCCGAGCGTCCAGATGCCGACAGCAAGCGTCAGCGCGGCCGTCGCGAAAACGCTGTAGCTCAGCCCGCACCAAACGAGCGCCACCAGCGGAAGCGCGAATGCGCCCGGGCCGCCGACGAAAGGTGCGGCGATACACGCGAGCACGAGCAGGCCCGCGGGCGCGAGCACGAGAAAATCTATTCTGCGGAAGTCCGGGCGGCTTTTGACGTCATAGCGGCGGATCAGGCCATCCGGCATGGCGAGGATCACCGGCAGGATAGCGAGGTAGTTCACGAGCTCGCCGACCAGCCAATAGACAAAGCCGGTGAGCGGCGCGTTCGCGAGGGCGGCAAAATTGCCGAGCGTGCCGACGAGTGCGGCCATCGCGGATGCCGCCAACGCGACGACGGCCAGACGCAGCACGCTCATCGGACCGATGAGATGGCGATCGTGCTCGCCGAGCCGGCCGAGAAGGAAGTATCCGACGACGACACCCGTGAGGCTCGCAACCGTGAGCAGCAGCGTATTGACGAGCGTATTGCCGGTCAGGATGTCGGCAAGCACGTAGGCGGCGGCCGCAGCGACCCAGCCGGCAGGCGTTGCGAGATGCGGGAAGCGGATCAGCAGCCCAAGCAGGACCGCATTGGCTGGTGACACCGCGGCAAGCAGGTCGGCGGAACGCAGCGCCACGCCGAGCAGGGCGGCGATCAGAACCGCAGCGCCGACAATGCACGCGGCCTCGATGTGATGGCGCGCTGTGCCGTTCACATGCACTCGGCTCAACAAGTCGAGCGACTTTCCCTCAGCCATCACGCCACGCCCCGATATTAGCCCCGCCGGTGCCGCCCCTGTCGGCACAATAAAGTAAACCGTGCCGCAGGTCGGTAGGCCAATCAGCGAAAACGATTAATGCCGGCCATGAGTATTTGTGCCTCGGGATCGGGCAGCGGCGGCAACGCATTCTGCCGGCCATGAGCCGCACCGTCATCCGAACGTCTTGAAACTGCAGCACGCACGACATCCGCAGCGCCTATCGGGGTGCGTCCTCAATAGGAGACTGCAATGCTACGACGACTTCTACTCGCTTCGACCGTTTCCATCGGTGCACTCCCCCTCGCGCTCGCGGCGGCCGACGCCGCCGAGCATCCGGCCAAGCTCGCCGGCCACGTCTTCGTACCTGCCGCGACCTTCATCGATCCTCCAGCCGATGCGCCCGCCGATCTGAAACTCTCCGGCAAGTTCGCAACGGGACCGAAACGCGTCGAAGCTCCGGGCTCGGTGGAAGGCACGTCGCGCGGCCGCCCGACCGGCCTCAAAGTCCCCTTCAAGGGCCAGCCCATACAAGGACATTCCGGCATCAAGAAGATGGTCGACGGCACGTTCTGGGTCATCACCGACAACGGCTTCGGCTCCAAGGCCAACTCGCCGGATTCGGCGCTGTTCATCAGCCACTATCGCATGCACTGGGACCAGGGCACGGTCGAGCGCCTCGGCACGATCTTCCTGCATGATCCCGACAAGAAGATCCCCTTCCGCATCGTCCACGAGGGCACGGAGAAGCGCTACCTCACCGGCGCCGATCTCGACGTCGAGGGCTTCCAGATCATCGGCGACAAAATCTGGATCGGCGAGGAGTTCGGACCGTACGTCATCCGCACGGACATGAACGGCAAGGTCGAGGCGCTGTTCGAGACCATGGCCGACGGCAAGCCCGTGCGCTCGCCGGATCACTTCGCGGTCACGGCATCCAATCCCGGCGCGTCGGACGCGAGCGTCAATCTGCGGCGCTCGAAGGGCTACGAGGGCTTCGCCGCCTCGAAGGACGGCAAGTTCATCTACGGGATGCTCGAAGGCCCGCTCTGGGACGCCGAGAAGAAGGATTGGGAAAGCGCCGACGGCAAGACCGTGCTGCGCGTTCTCGAATTCTCGGTCGCCGAGGAAAAGTGGACGGGCCGGCACTGGAAGTATCTGCTCGAGCCCGGCGCGGCGGCCATCGGCGACTTCAACATGATCGATGCCACGACCGCCCTCGTCATCGAGCGTGACGACAAGGAAGGCACCGCGGACAAGGCGTGCCCCGAAGGCAAGAAAGCCACCGACTGCTTCGATGACATCGCCAAGTTCAAGCGCATCGTGAAGATCGAGATGTCGGACGCCAATGTCGGCAATGCCGTGCGCAAGATCGGCTACATCGATCTCATGAAGATCCAGGATTCGGACAAGAAGGCGCGGAAGCCTTTGAACGACGGCGCTCTCACCTTCCCGTTCTTCACCATCGAGAATGTCGATGTCGTCGATGCGCGCCACATCATCGTCGGCAACGACAACAACCTGCCGTTCTCGACGAGCCGCGAGCCGAACAAGGTCGACGACAACGAGTTCGTCCTGCTCGAAGTCGAGTCGCTGCTCAAGGCGAAGTAGAATTCTCGCCCAAATGATTGTCGCGTGAGTAAGGGGCGGTCGCTCGCCGGAGCGGCCGCCTCGTTTTGCGTCTACTGCTTCGGCTTGAAGCCGGACGCCTTGATCGATGGCTTCCAGAGCTCGGAGTCGTGCTTCTGAATTCGCATGAGCTCTTCCGGTGACGAGCCGGTCGCGTAGAGGCCGAGCTTGAGCAAGTGCGCCTTGACGTCGGGCTTTCCGACGGCGTCGACCACGACCTTGTTGAGACGCGTGATCGTATCGCGTGGCGTCTTGGCCGGCACGTACATGGCGTACCAGGCCGTGCCCTGGATATCGTAGCCTTCCTGCTTGAAGGTCGGGACGTCGGGCAGCAGCGGCGAACGCTTGTCGTCGGTCGTCGCGAGCACGCGAACCTTGCCGGCCTTATGCATTTCGAGCACATCCGAGGTCGTCGTGAAGACCATCGTGATCTGCCCGCCGACGAGATCGGTCATGGCCGGCGCCGATCCGCGATAGCCGACATGGCGCAAATCGGAACCGATGGCGCGCGCGAACGTCACCGCGAAGAAATGCGGGAGCGTACCGGCGCCCGGCGTGCCATAGTTGCCCGCATCAGGATTGGCCTTGAGCCACGCAACGAATTCCTTGAGGTTCTTTGCCGGAATCTGCGGGCCGATGGCCAGCGCGAACTCGAAGGTCGCGACCTGCGACAAGGGCTCGAGATCGGCGAAGGGCTCGTAGCCGAGCGGCTCGTAGACGTGCTGATAAATCGCGACCGGCGCAATCGGCGTGATCAGGATCGTGTCGCCATCGGGCGCAGCCTTCGTAACCGACTCGACGCCGAGACGGCCCGCCGCGCCCGTCTTGTTCTCGACGATGACAGGGCGATTGATGGCTTCGCGCATGTGCTCGCCGATGATGCGGGCGAGCGCATCACCGGAACCGCCGGCGCCGAATGGAAAGACAATGCGAATGGGCGCGGCGCCGATCTGGGCCTGAAGCTGCGGTGCCGTCAGGCCTGCCGCGACGAGCGCCATGCTGCCCAACACGAGCAGACATCGGGTGGTTTTCCTCATGTGTGCTTCCTCCCTTGTTACGTTTCTGTGAGCGGCAACCTCTTCACGTCTTGTCGCCGAGATACTTGCTCCAGAGCTCTTCCGGCACGTCGCTTTCGTCCCAAACGCCGATGAGAATGCCGCGCCCCTGCGACTTGCCGCGCATGTTGCGGATCTCGGCATCGGAGCGGGCGGTGCGCTGCGAGACGCGTAAGCCCCATTGCGCGAGCACGCCCGCCAGCCGCTCGCGCTCGGCTTCGTGGGCCGGATCGGCGCCGAGGTCGCGGAACTCGTCGGGATCGCTCTCGAGGTCGTAGAGCATGGGCCTGAAGCCGACGGCGTGGATGTACTTCCAGCGCTTGTCCGCGACCATGAAAAGGCGCGCGCGCGAGGGCTCGATGCCGAGCGCCGCGCTGACCGGAAGGATCGAATAGTCGTATTCGCTGAAGACGAATTCGCGCCATTCGGCCGGCGGCGTACCGCGCAGCAATGGCACGAGCGAACGCCCTTCCAGCCGATGCGACTGCTGCGCTGGATCGCCGCCGAACGCTTCGAGGAACGTCGGCACGAGGTCGATGGCTTCGACGAGCGCATCCGAGACGGTGCCGCGCGTGGCATCGGCCGCAGAAGACGGATCGGCGATGATCAGCGGCACTTTGGCGGATGGGTCATGGAAGAGATCCTTCTCGCCCATCCAGTGATCGCCGAGATAGTCGCCGTGGTCCGACGTGAAGGCGATGAGCGTGTTCTCGAGCAGCCCGCGTGCTTCCATGAAGCGGAACAGCACCCCGAGCTGATCGTCGATCTGCTTGATGAGGCCCATGTAAACCGGGATCACCTCCTCGCGGACTTCCTCGCGCGAGAATGTGCTCGACACGCGCAGGTTCATGAACGCGCGATAGACCGGATGAGGATCGCGCCGCTCTTCCTCCGAGCGCACGACCGGCATCACGTCGTCGGGACCGTACATCGTGTTGTAGGGCGCCGGCGCGATATAGGGCCAGTGCGGCTTGATGTAGGAAAGGTGCAGGCACCAGGGGCGGTCGCCGGCTTCCGTCATGAAATCCATGGCGCGGCGCGTCATGTATGGCGTCTCGGAGTCTGCTTCCTCCACGCGCGCGGGCTTTCTCGCATGCCGCATGGCCCAGCCCGAGGCGAGCACATTGCCCTCGCCGTCGGCGGCATTCGCCCAGTCGTGCCACGGGTTGTCGCCGCCGTAGCCTTTGTCGTTCAGGTACTGGTTGTAGCGCGGGATCTGCGGATCGTAGCGGCCATTGGGGCCGACGCCATGCAGACCGTCGTCGCGCTCGTAGGGATCGAAGCCGCACTCCGAAACGCGCACGCCGATGATGGAGTCGGGATCGATGCCGAGGCGCTGCATGCCTTCGGTGTCGGCGCGCATGTGCGTCTTGCCGACGAGCGCCGCCTCGACGCCGAGCGGACGCAGATAATCGCCGAGCGTCATCTCGCCGACCTTGAGCGGGATGCCGTTCCAGCTCGCGCCGTGCGAATGCACATAGCGCCCCGTGTAGAAGCTCATGCGCGACGCCCCGCATACGGGCGACTGCACGTAGGCGCGCGCAAAGCGCACGCCACGCGCGGCCAGGGCGTCGATGTTGGGTGTCTTCAGGCGCGGATGGCCGCTGCAGGACAGGTAGTCCCAGCGGAGCTGATCGCACATGATGAAAAGGACATTGCGTACGTTGCCCATGGCAGACCTCGGTGCGCGCTATTCATTGACGATGCTATCCTCGTAATCATCGAGTTTCCGAAGCACTTCGCCAATTCGCTCTTGCAGTTCCGTACTAAGGGAAAACGCCGTGCGCAGCGCATTCTCCGAAGCATCCTCACTCTTTGAGAAAACAGTCTCCGCGCACGCCGTCGAGACTAAGTCAGCCAATCGCCTTACCTCAACATCACGAACCCGGACACGCGTAGTGCTCATCCCCGCCTGAGCCTCTCGGAATCCTGAACTAATCTCTTCAGGCAGAAGCTGCTTGCGCCAAGTCCCGGTCGTTCGATGTGCCATCAAGTCGTGATGATTGATCTGCCATGCTAACCTGGCGATCTTCATAATAGCTTTGCAGCTGAAGCAGAGCCTCCCGCTGCACCTCGGTACGCTTCATACGAATATTGTCTAAGCGTTGCTCGCGCCGAGCTTCTTTTTCCCGCTTAGCTGCGCGCCCATCGGCAAGAACATCAAACACAGCCTTTAGAAGTATACCGACGATAAGGGTTACGACTGGAAACCAAGTCTCGGACGCTATGCCGGCAATGCAGCCCCAAAATAGCGAAAGCCCCAGCAGCTTACGCGTACTGAGGCTCCAGACATTGGTCGGAGCGGGGAGATTCGAACTCCCGACCCCTTGCTCCCGAAGAACATGGCCGGCCGTTGCAGGTCGGTGCGTTGCAGAGGTCACGATTCGGCTTATCCCCCGTAAACACAGGCAGATCATGGCTCTTAGATGGTAGCGCCGTGGTGCATCGGGTAGCGAATTAGTGCGCTCTGATTCGCTACCCGCCCGTTACCCCCCTGGTGCCCATGCGAAAGCTACTCACACCCCTGGCTATCGAAAAACTCGATGGGACGTTGGTTCGTCGCGAGATCGCCGATGCCGGCATGCCCGGCTTGCGCCTCGTCATCCAGCCCAAGCCCTCGTCCGCCAAGTCATGGTGCGTGCGCTACCGTTATGGCGGCAGGCCCCGCAAGCTGACGCTGGGGCCCTATCCGCTCGTCGATCTTGTGAAGGCACGGGGACGGGCGAAGGATGCCCTGGAGGCGATCGAACGCGGCGAAGACCCAGCGGCCGAGAAAAAGGCCACGAAGGCGCGACACGATCCGGCCGTCGATCAGGATGGTTTCGGTCCCCTCGTTCAACGCTGGCTCTACACTGACGTAATCCCCCGCACGCGCCGCTGGCGGGACGTCGCAGGGCTGCTTGGCCTCTTGGTCGATCCCGAGAATTCAAAGCCGGCGAAGCCGGCCTTCCGCGTCGTTCCCGGCGGCTTGGTTGCGCGATGGGCGGAGCGGCCGGTCGACGCTATACGCCGGCGCGACGTTATCACTATTATCGATGAATGCAGGCTGCGCGGGACTGGCATCGTCGCCAATCGCGTCCTGTCGGTGCTGGGGCGTTTCTTCGCATGGTGCTGCGAGCGCGATATCGTTTCAGGTTCCCCGACATATGGAATTCGGAAACCCGTCGCCGAGCCCTCGCGCGAGCGCGTTTTGACTGACGACGAGCTCGCCGCCGTCTGGCGCGCCGCAGCGGATGGATCGCCCTTCGGCGATCTCGTCAGGTTGCTCATTTTGACCGCGGCGCGGCGCGCGGAGGTAGCTGGCATGAACTGGCCAGAGATCGACCTTGTGACGTGTGCATGGACGCTCCCGGGACCTCGGACGAAGAACGGCCGGCCGCACCTGGTCCCCCTCAGCGATATCGCCGTCGAGATCCTCGAACGAGTGCCTCACTACAAAGGTGGCACCTACCTATTCGGCTTGGGAGGCGAAACGCCGTTCTCCGGCTTCAGCCGGTCGAAAGCCAGATTTGACGCCAAGGTCAAGAAAGCCGAGGGCCAAACCCTCGCACCGTGGACGCTTCATGACTTGCGCCGGACAGTGGCAACCGGAATGGCACGCCTTGGTGTGCTGCCGCATGTCGTCGAAGCCGTTCTCAATCACGTGAGCGGCAGCAAAGCAGGTGTCGCGGGCATCTATAACCTATGGACCTATGATCTCGAGAAACGGGAAGCCCTCGAGCTTTGGGCCCGGCATGTGCGGAAGATGTCAGAGAGGAAGCTGGAGGCTAAAGCTCGGCCGACGAGGCGGGAATGGGAGAAGCAGTCATGCTAGACGTCGCACATCGGCACGATTGGGAGTTTGCGCGAACCGCCGCTATGGCTAGAGCGCTTAGCTATTTGAGGGAGGCGAAGCAATTTGGTCGCCTTGAATCGCAGCTCGGCACGCGGGACGGAAGAATTTCCATGCGTGTCGCTTGTAGAGGCCTCGGCATGGGCCTCACCGAAGAAGCGCACACCGTGTTTCCGGAGGATCAAGCGCTCGCACCGTTTAAGATAAGGATGCTTGATTGGCGGGGGCATGGCTTCTGCCCCGCACGCGCGGACAGATTTGTCGCAATGGCATTGGACGGCAATCCCGTTGCAATCGACGTGATGGTCCAATGGGTGGAAGAATACATCTATCGCGGCGAGAAAATGCCTGAGAATTTGTGGTACTTCGCGCAACAACGGCTTCGTGGAAAGGTCAGCGTCAAAAAAGGTCGATATCGGCTAAAGAGTCAGCGTAACCTCGAAATTGCGAAGGTGGTCTACGACTTACACAAGGTCTGGTCCCATACTCTAGGCACTCCAGTCCACATGCGGGCCAATGACGAGAAATCGCCTGGATCGGACACGTCACCATTCTACGCTTGCGAGATAGTGAGCGAAGCGCTGAGCGAGTGCGGCATCACGCTCGGCAGAGACGGCGTCTATAAAGCGTGGAAAACTCATGAGGCCCGGGTCGAGCTATGGTGGCGTTATCTCACCAATGAATGGGATGAAATTGGCCTTGTACTCGGCGGCCATCCACTCTGGGACCATCGCAATCCACGGGAGTGGCAGTAGGTTAGAAATCGAGATCGTCGAAATTTCCCACGACATTTGATCACCCGGTGGCACTGCCTAGCCCGTGCGTGGGACATCTAAACTCCTGTCGGTTCCCATGACATGAGGAGATTTCCCTGCGCAGGTTGTTGCATCGAATTGCAACGACCGAGGTACACCACGATGCCACACGGGAAGGTCCCCACCAGCGACGACGAGGCGTTCGATAATGGCGCCATCTGCAAGCGCTTCGGAGTTTCGCGCTGGGCTATCTTGAGCTGGCGGGAAAAGCACGGCTTCCCGCCGCATGACTTCTACGTCGGCCCCCGCGGCTTCACTTGGAAGTCAACGATTGACGCTTGGGTAGCGTCCAGGCCGCGTGAGAGCGTCGCTGCCGGCAAGCGATTGCCCCATCATCACGAAGCAGAGACGGCCCATCAGGCCGCCTAAAAGCCAACGCCGCACACCTGGGGGGCAAACCCGGGCAGCGGCGCTTGCAAATCACATCGGCGCGGATTTTGTACGCGCGTCCTCCGGCAATGTCGAGTAGCCGGCCGCAGCTTTCCCTCAATCAGTTGCGTCCTACATCGGCAAACGGACATGAGCGACTATGGACCGAGCCTGACGGCTCTGAAACTCTACAAGCGGACCTCGCAGAAGGGCACCACTTACTTCACCGGCCGCATGGGCATGTTGAAGGTTGCCTTGCTCAAATCGAGCGAGACGACCGACGACGGCTGCGAGATCTGGAATCTAGTTTTCCAGCAAGCCGAGGAAAAGACTCGGCAAGACGGCAAGCCAAGCCGGCAAGCTCGCGCAATGGCGAATGAGCCGCTGCCCGAGCGCCGCTCGTCGCGTCCCGCGCCCAATGATCCCATACCATTCTGAGGGCGCCGCTCATGCAATCTGCGCCCAACAAGAACGATCATGCTCAGCCGCCGACCTTCGATCACTCGCCCGAGGATCGAATGCAGTTCGTGCGCCTCAACATTCGCGATTGGCTCCAGGGGACCCGGAACCTCGAGCCAAGCCAAGCGGGCGTCTACATCCAGATCGTCTTGCTGTTCTCCGATAACCTCGGCGTTTTGCCCGACGATGACGGCTTCGTCGCCGGCCATCTCAAAATGGGGATCAGGTACTACCGCAAGATCAAAGCGCAGCTCATCGCCCTCGGCAAGATTGAGATCCGCAATGGCTACATTTGGAATCGGCGTGCCGCCATTGAAGTCGCGAGCTTCTGCTCAACCTCAAAGGCCAAGCGGAAAGCTGCACGTGAGCGCGAGGAAAAGAAGCGCAATGAACGCGCCTCAGGTGCACGTCAGGTACTCAATGGGTACCCAATAGGTACCTCTCAGGTACCTGACGCGTGCGCGACAGGTAACGAGAATTCCGAAATCGCCAGCAATAACAATGACGGCGCGACCACGGCTCTGCCACTGCAGTCGGTAGAAAAAGAAACAGAAAAAGAAGTACCCCCTAACCCCCTTAAGGGGGCTCGTGCTTCGAAGCCTGAGAAGCTACTGGTTGCGAAGCAGTGCTTCGACGAATGGCGGGATCTGGCAAAGCGCACTGGTCTCCCGGTGCCGAGGCCTGACAGCTTCGATGGCGACTATGCCCGCGACATCCTGAACCGTATCGGGGACCACGTTTCTGGCGGCGCATCAGACAATGATCGCATTGCGCTGTGGCGAGATCTCCTTTGCAAGATCGAGCGGTCGCCGTTCTTGCGAGGCCAGGTCACCGATTTCAAGGCGAGCCTTCCGTGGCTCTGCAAGAAGGCAAACTTTCGTAAGGTCATGGGGGATACCTACGGCAACGGAGTTCACGCGGAACGTGCGAACGGCGCATCCAGCGGGATTGCTAAAATCAACGCGATGATGGGCGGGAGCAACTGGCAATGAGCCGACCTGCCATGCACATCGTCACTGTCGCACAGCCCTCGGGAAGCATCTACGAAGCTGAGTATGCCCTGCTGGGCAGCTGCATGATGAACGCGGCGCACATCGACGCGGCGGCAGCACATCTCACGCCCGACGATTTCGAGACCGATGTTATCGGCCGCTGCTTCGCAGTGCTTGTCGGGCTTAGGAGCGAGGGGCGCCGGCCGTCTTTCCACAGCTTGCTTGCCGAGCTGCACGACACTGACGGAAGCACGAAGCCGTTCCTCGTTCAGCTCGTGGCCGATGCTGCGAAATCTCGCGCCACGTCAATTACGGACATGATCGAACTGATCAAGGATCGCGTCGTGCGCCGGCAGCTCGCGGAGGCGGCTAAGCATCTCGAGGTCGCTGTAATGACCGGCACCCGATCGACGGCCGATGCGGCGGCGGAGACGCTGGACACGATCGATGCGGCGCTGTCGCGCATCCGGCCGACGCAGCGTCGATCTTACGATGCCCGCTCCGCCGGAGATGAAGTCTTTTCGTTCCTGGACAACGGCGAGAAGATCCCGACCTCGGGATTTGAGCCCGTCGATTTCGCGGTTGGCGGATATCCGAGGGGCGAGCTCTCAATTTTCGCAGCGCGTCCGGGCATGGGCAAAACCGCCTATGCCGCCAGCAGCGCGAGGCTTGCAGCAACGGCAGGGCACGGCGTTGAGTTCTTCTCCGTCGAGATGCGCGCACGCTTGATCCAAATGCGCATCCTCGCCGATGCGGCGTACCGCTACGACGATCCGATTTTCTACAAGGACATCATCGGTCGGAGGCTGACCGAAAGCCATCGGGCTCGCCTTGAGGAAGCACACAAGCTGTGCCAGGAGCTGCCCCTCAGCATCCAAGAGCAGAGCGACATCACCGTTGCTGAGATTGCCGCGCGATGCAGAATGCGCGCCGCGGATCTCGAGAAACAGGGCAGGTGCCTCGACATAGTTTTCGTCGATCACATCGGCTTGCTGAAGCCATCCACCCGCTATGCCGGCAGTCGTACGCATGAGATCGCAGATATCAGCAACGGCCTGCGCGTTCTTGCGAAGGATCTCAACATTGCTGTCGTCGGTCTCTGTCAGCTGAACCGCGGCGTCGAAGGTCGCGAAAGCAAGAGGCCTACGAAGGCAGATCTGCGCGACAGCGGCGAGATTGAGGAAGACGCGTCCAACGTCGTCCTGCTTTACCGTCCCTACTATTACCTCGCCCAGCAGAAGTTCGATGATCCCGAAGAGATCCAGCTTCACGCCGCAGCGCTAGATAAGGCGCGGCACAAGCTCGAGCTTATCGTTGACAAGAACCGGAATGGCGAAGCCCCCATCACGGTCGAGTTGTTCGTGGACATCGGTGCAAACGCCATCCGCCGAAAGTCGTTCGGTGCCGGCCTGAAACCGAGAGCCGGCGACTGACATGGAGCAGGATAGCGGCATCACCTTTCAGCTCGGAGATGTGACTTGGCACTATTGGAACATCGACTGGGAACGCTTCGAGTGGCGATCGAGCTGCGAGCGCTTCCGCGTGTGGCGCGACGGACGCCAAGTCCTCGCCTCCTGCGACGGCCGCCCCGCGCAGTCACAGCGCACACTTCGCGCCGCGATGATCTTCGCGCAGCACGAAGGCATTCTTCGAGATCACGGTTTCAGGAAATGGGACGCGTTGGCCCCTGTAGGCAGTCCCGCAGCGCCGATCGAAGCATCGGCAGCATAGCTCTACGAGGAACAAAGGAACTCGCCTCATGGTCAGCCTGATGCAGCTTCCAGCCTACGACGCAGGCAAGCCGATCGACTTTTCCCCCGTCTACAATGCGCTCGAAAGCAATCAGCGCACGGCCCAGCAGCAGCGCCAATTCGATACGCAGAATAAGCTCGCGCAGAACTACTTGGATCTTGCTCAGCGTCGGGATACCCGAGAGCAGCAGCAGTCCGAATTCACAACGCGAATGGCGAAGTTCAAGGGCATGGTCGGCCTTGCTCATGCAGCGGCCAACGAGAAAGACCCGACGAGGCGTGCGCAGTATCATCAGCGCCTGCTAGCCATTCACCCCGACGGGGCGAACGTCGATCAGGTCTATCGTGACCCGGTCAATGGCCCGAAGCTGATCCTCGCGGAAGTCTCCCAAATGGGCCCGCAGGAATGGGCCAACATGGGTCTCGTCGAAGCGAACACAGCCGCGGCGTGGGCGCAGGCGCGAGCGGCCGGACAGAAATCTCAATTCGACGCCGCTATGGCTCAGCTGCTCGGCGGGATCATGAACGACAGCGCTGGCGGAACAACTCCGCCGGCTGCGCCGCCCGTGGGTGGGATGCCTGCGCCTGGCGGTGCGCCGCGCCTGCAGCCGCAGTCGTACGTTCCAGGTGGCCCTCAGCAACCGCAGACGACACCGATCCGGTTTGGTGCACCACCGGCACCCATTCCCCAATCCGTGGCTCCAGGCCCGATGCGCCAGCCTTCACGAGCCGATGGAGGGGGCAGCACGCTCATGATGCCATCGCCTGAGATCAGAACTGATGGATATCGCGGCACGCGCACAAACGCGCTCGCTCCCAACATGCTTGCAGCCTCAGACCAGCAGCCGGCGTCGGGCGGCCCGAATTTCCTCATGCCTCAGAGCCGTGATCCCAACATTGTGTTGGCGCAGACGGGCGGCAGTACGCCGACGCCAGCTGCACCGCCACCTCCGCCGCCTGAAACCTATCAGACCGGCCTGGGTCCGATGACCCGCGATCGCGCCGAGCGCCTCGGAATGGGCCTTGCGCTTGCCGGCAAAGGTGACGCCGGCAAGATGCTCATGGACTCCGTCCAGCGTGGCGAGATGGGAAAGGAAGGTCGCAACAAGCTCGATAAGGATCTGATCGACACCGCCCAGCGCTACCATCGCTTGCGGGCGATACAGTCGTCGATGCGGCCTGAGTATCTCGAGATCCCGTTCCGCGTGAAGATGTGGGGAAACTCACTTAAGGCCAGGCTCGGCTCCCTGCCGCAAAACGAGCAGGGCGAACTCTACAAGTATGCCACGTTCCGTCGTGACGCGGCGCAGGAGCTCAACGAGCTCGTTAAAGAGCGCAGCGGCGGCGCCGTCACGCCTCAGGAGTTCGTCCGTCAGGGCGTCGAGCTTCCGAATGCCGGAAACGGCATCTTTGATGGCGATGATCCGGTCACCTTCCAGGCCAAGTTTGATCGCGCCTACGAAGTGGTCGCCCTCGGCATGGCGCGGAATGCCTACCTGAGGAAAGCCGATGCTCGGAACGCCGGAGCAACCACGGCCGAGCTCTCGCGCATGATGCCGGTCGAGCGGTTCCGTGAGCAGGTCAATCAGCGTGCCCGACAGCTGGAGGGCCTCGTACAGCAGCAGAACCCAGGGCTACCAAAACCGATCGTTGATCAGGAAGTTGATCGCCTCATCAAGCAGGAGTTCGGCATATGAGCGACTATTTCTCCCGGGCTCTGCGCGCTGATATCGGAGATGATAGCGCCAGCTTCCAGCAGGCGCAGAGTGGTAACGCGGGCGGCGATTACTTTTCTCGTGCGCTGCGATCCGGCGGCCAGGCCATGACGACACCGCAGCCGCCGGCCGGACAGGTGCCGGCGCTTTCCTCCTCGATCGACTTCGACCGACCGGTTGAGGAAGTGAGAGCTGCGATCGAAAAGTTGCCAGAGCGCGAGCGTTCGGCAGCTTTACGGCAGTGGGGCGATCGCTATGTCGCGAAGGAAAGATCGGGCGATCGTTCGATCCTCGATCAAGGCACCGATTACATACGTGACATGGCAACGGGCACGCCGATCGGTAGCTGGCTCAACGAGGGTAACGCCGCCCTTGCCTCCGGAATGCATCGCATCAGCGGCGGGCGCGCCGGCGCACCCTATGACGAAGCCATGGCCTACCAGGAGGCCCGTGACCGCGCGATCGACAAGGACGCCACGAAAGTGGGGCGGCTCTCGATTCCGTTCACCGGCATCGGTGTCGACGTGAACACATCGGATCTGCGCAAGGTGGCGGGCGGCATCGCATCGGCGCCCGTCGCGCCGATGGCGTCAGTATTCCGCGGCGCGACCATGCTGCCGCAGATCGCAAACGCGACGCTCACAGGCATGGGCTATGGCGCCTTGTACGGTGCCGGCCAAGGCGAGGGCACGGATCGCCTTTGGGAAGCCGGCAAGGGCATGGCCATTGGCGGAGCAATGGCGCCGGCGGCCGTGCCTATCGCTCATGGTGTCAGCTCTGGGGTCACGTCGCTCGCAAACCGCTTCGCGCCCAGACCTGCCGCCCTTCAGCAGTACGAGCGCGGCGCCGTCGATCGAGTCGCCCGTGCCATTACCGATGACGAACTCGCTCCGCAGTACGCTCAGCGCGTCGCGGAGCTTGGCCCCGAGGGCATGCTTGCCAACATGGGGCCGAACCTGCAGGCGCAGACGAGCGCAATCGCAAATACGCCGGGTGGCGGCATGACGCGCGTAACGCGTGCGCTGCAGGACCGTCGCGAGAGTGCCGCGGATCGCATCCGCACGGATGTCGATCAGGCCCTCGGCCCCGCCGCCAACATCCCCGAGACGATCCACGCGACACAGCAGCACTATCGCCAGGTTGCACGTCCACATCGCCAGCAATTCCAGCATAGCCCAGTGCCCTTCACACGCGATCTGGAGGACACGCTGACCCTATTGACGCACGAGCCTCGCGTTCTGGCGGTGGCCGAACGCTACGCGGCGATCGATCCCGCTGCCGGCCCGCGGCAGTTCTTTGCGCGTCAGGTGGGCAATGGTCAGTACGAAATCACGCGCGTCCCGAACGCAACCGAATGGGACTACATCAAGCGCGCCCTCGATGGCCTCGCGCAGCGACCGGACCTGAACGACCAGCGGATCTACGGGACTCTTGCTGCGCGTGTGCGCGGTCAAGTCGATGAGGCGATCAGTCCAGGGGCACCGCAGGACAGCGCGTGGGCGCGAGCAAGAGCGCTCGAGTCGGAGGAGTTCCAGATCCGCGATGCCGTCGCCCAGGGCCGCCAAGCTTTCAACAGGGATATGACGCCGGATCAGATGCGCGCCGAGATGTATGGCGTGGGTCAACCGCCCGCCGGCGGCATGTCGGCAGCGCAGCTGGATGGCTACAGGCTCGGCGCTCGCGATCAGGTGCGTTCGGTTATGGGCACGGCCGCCACGTCCCACGGCGAAAACGCCGCCGCAGCAGCTCGATCGAGACTCGGTTCGGAGTATGCGCGCGAGAAGCTCGAGCTCGTCGCAGGGTCCCAAGGTGCCGATCGGTTGATCCGCCGCCTCGATGCCGAAACCGTCTTCGATCAGACGCGCCAGAATGTTCTTCAGAACAGCCGCACCGCCCTGCGCCAATCGGCCCAGCAAGAGTTCCCAGGCCCAACGACAAAGGCCGATAGCATGCGGAATGTCGGGCAGCGATCAGGCACAGGCGTTGTGCTCGAGGCCGGCGCACGTCTGCTCAACGCGCTGACGAATGGCGCGCTCAACGAGCGGCGGATGCGCATTGCGCGGGATGCGGCCGAGATGCTCATCGCGCAGGGCCAGGCTCGCGATAACGTCGCCAGCGCGCTGTTCGCGGTTTCGCAGCTTCAACAGTTCAACCGCCGGACGCGTCAGACCATCGCCAGACTCGCCATGCAGGTCGCCGAGGGCACGCGACAGAAGGCGATCGAGGCGGCAGGTCCAGCAGAGTTGCCGCCGCCTATGCCACCTAGCCGCAATGCTCTCATAAGCTTGCCGCCGCTATCGCCGAACTTGCCTCAGGCCCAGTGAGAGGATTGATCGCATGACCAATTTGGCTAATGCCGGTATCTTCGACATACCGCCAGTCCAAGTAGGCCGCACTGCGCTACTTACGCAAGACAGCTCCGGCACAACCTTCACATTCGCGGCCGCGGACTTTGGTGCTGCGCATCCTGATCGGAAGATCCTGTTTCTATTTTCATTGCGCGCAGCGAGCTCCCCCACAATTACGTCAGTCACGATTGGCGGCGTGGCGGCAAGTTTAGCAGCCGCTTACGTGAACACCGCTGGCGGCAACGTAACGAGGGTAGCGATCTACGCCGCTGCGGTTCCGACCGGTACAGCTGGCAGCATCGTGGTGACCATGAGCGGCACCACTATTCGTGTGCTCGGCACCGTATTTAGAGCCATTGCGTCGTCCCTTACGGCATATGCCTCCATTGGCAATGGCGACGCGGCGCCTTCGGTTGCGCTCGACGTCCCCTCGCGCGGCTTTATTATCGCGGGTGCTTACTCCAATGCTGGGCCGACTGCTGCAACGTGGAGCGGCATCGCCGAAGTGGATGACATCGTAGCGACCGGGATTTGGAGTTCGGGACTGCGGTCATTCTATTCCTAGAGCACGGCTCACCCCTTGTCTCTGAATTGGACGGGAGGCTCCCCGGTTATTGGCGGGTTCTTAGCTGCGTCATTCGGGTACCCGAACACCAGCAGCTGAATCTTGGTGGGTATTGGAGGCACACGAACATGCAGCAGCACGGTGGGCGCCGACTAGGCGCCGGACGAAAGAAAGGGGCGATCTGCAGCAAGACTGCGGAACGCCGAGCCGCACTTGCTCGGATAACAGGGGACGGCGAGTCGCCACTCGCCTATATGCTCGCCGTCATGCGCGACGAGACCGCCGACACCCAACGCCGCGATGAGATGGCCCGGGCTGCGGCTCCCTACTATCACCCGCGCTTGAGCAGCATCGACGGCGATCTCAACCTGCATATCCACAAGCACGAAGAAGCACTCGGCGAGTTGGAGTAACGGTGGCCGCATGAAGCGAAAGCGCACACTCGAAGAGGAAGCAGCGCGTGCCATGCGCAAGCAGCTCAAAGCCTTCCGCAAAAAATTTGGTCGCGATCCGCTGCCGGACGAACCTGTGTTTTTCGATCCGAAGAAAGACGTTCCGACGCCGATGGACGAAGAGGAGATGGAAAAGATCCTGCTCGACGCGCTCTTGAAGAGCGGGGCGCCTCCCGAGGTGATCTACGCCCACAAGAAGACAGGGCGGCTCGGTGTTGAAGGGGCGATGGACAATTGGCCCGAAGATGCGCGGCACGAATGGGAGGAAGCGATAGACGAGTACTTCAGACTCGAGAACGACGCGGACAAGGGAAAGAAGAGTTGAGCGGTGCCCATCGGGATGGGTCATTGGCTCGCGAGGGGCCTAGACCATTAGGAAACTATTAGGAGCAAATCGCGTTGATGGTGTCATGACACGTGAAGAGCTTCAGCGCGTCCGCGACTGGGCGGACAAAAAGATCGCCGAAGGCGAGGAGCCCCCGTGGGCTTGGTTCCAGTACATGAAGCTCCGCGAGGACTTGGATCAAATCCTCGCGGGCATGGATGCGAGCCTTAGAACGGGGAGTTCACCGCAATCGGCCCCACCTGCGGGAAGCGGTCCCCGACTAGCGGTTTCCAATACTCGGCCAAGTATCGCTCAACCCCATCAACAAGTCGTGCCGGCACAGCTGCCCACGTGACGAACAGCTGACCATAAACTTCATAGGCAAGGACGCAGCTGTCCTCACGATGGCAACGCAAGCGCTCAGCGATATCACCCTGCCCCACTCTAACGACACGCGGCTTTTGCCCGCTGTGCCAGATCACGTATACGCCGACGGTTTCGACGTTACTCAAGTTGACCGTGCGCAAGGGCAATCTCTTCCCTTCGGTCGACCAAGAAATCCACGATAGTTGGACGATGTCTGACATCGCTAGTCGCCTCTTTTTGCGGAGAGGTTGACAAGCGCTGCGAACAGAATCTAACTGATCGCGTCATGACGTTTGCCGCCCCCCTCGGCGGTTGCCAAGTTCGAGAGCCCTCGTGCCGCAAGCACGAGGGTGTTCTCGTTTCACGAGCTACTGAGGCGGAAACGTGTGTGATTCGTGCGCATTCGTCACGAGCAATCGTTGATGCCAACCTGACCAGAGAAAGCCCCGGCAGCACGAAGCTTACCGGGCTTCAGCAATATTGGTGCACTGCCGGATGTCAGGTCCTTGGCTCGGTGGATGCTAACGGAGCAGTATCGCGCTATCTCGGGCAAAGCCTTCGGTGTTTGCACTCGTCTGCGCTATTAAAAAGCCCCCGATCGAGCGACCGAGAGCTTAAGTTGCACTACAAATCTCAAGTCACGCTGTGGCTTGCCGCCCCGACTTCAGCCCGATCATAACAAACTTGCCGGAAGTCATCTCGTCCAGCAGGTCGGCAACTTCGCGGCGCCGTTTCGTGCTCTCGCCGCCGCAAACGTTCATGGCATCGGCAAGCTCAGTGTTGGTGAGTCGTTTGCCGGCGGTCTCAAGAGCGGCAACCACGGGATGCTTGCAGGGAAGCCTTGAAGGAGGCGGCGCAGCATCGCCGACGAACGCGATCTGATTCCCTTCGATTACGTAAATAACGAGCAGAATATGTTTTTGCGCCTTCGCGGAACCGGCGAGTCTCATGCCCGTTAGGCGCGACATGAGTGGCGGGTTTGGGGGTTAGCAAATGGTGAAGATTCTCAAGAAGGGACTGAAGTTGGAGTACCGGCCCGTGGAAGATGTTCCACTCGCGTTGGTCAAGGCGTTGAAGGCACTCGCCGACACTGAGATGGTCTCGCGTTAGCGGGTCGCGGGTCGCCAATAGGACTAGAGCGCAGACATGCCTCTCCAGTGTTGCAAGGCATGGCGTGCGAAATCAGCAACTGCATCTCGGAAAGCAGCTTCGGAAGGAATCTCGCGTATCCGAAGGCTGCCTCCGAGAATGCGGAAGCATCGGAGAGGCCTTTAGGCATCCAGGGCGAGCAAGTGGGGCTAGTCGCCTACCTAGGAACTAATCGCCGTCTCCCGCTGTTCACGCGACGACCTGAACAGCTGTCCTTCAAAGGAGGAGCGCGATGCACGGCATAATTTATCTCATCGGCCTGATCGTTGTCGTTATGGCATTGCTTTCATTCGCCGGACTGAGGTGAGCACCATGGCAAGTGTTGTGGCACCCATCAAAGTTAGCGGTATCGACTGGAAGTCAGTCATCGCTGGCGCGGTTGCGGCCGCGGCGATCTCCGGCCTTCTCACGGCCTTTGGCGCAGCAATCGGGCTGTCGCTGACCTCGGCCCACCGAACCTCGGGACTTTCGATCACGACCTTGGCGATCGCCGCCGCCCTTTGGATGGTGATGGTGCACGTCTGGAGTTTCGTGGCTGGCGGATACTTGGCCGGCCGCCTTTCCGACGTGCCCGATCTCGATCCGCAGGAGGCGCAATTCCGAGCCGGCGCCAACGGCTTCATGGTGTGGGCGGTCGGAACAGCGATCGGCCTCGTCTTTCTGGCGATGGCCGCCGGTACGGCGGCGAGGACGACGGCACAAGTCGTAGGCCAGGCGGCCTCGGGTGTCGCGCAGGCCGCATCGAACCTATCAGCGGAAAACGTCTCTTACGTCGCGGATTCTCTCTTCCGTGCTCAAGCCGCTCCCGCCGGGGCAACGCCCCCGCCCGCGGCTCAGAACCGGCCGGATCCTGCGATCGTCGCCGAGGCTGGTCGCATCTTTGCAGTCGGACTGGCCGAGGGTTCGATCAATAGCAGTGATCGCGCCTACCTCGCGCAACTCGTATCGCGTCAAACCGGATTGCCAGGTGCCGAAGCGCAACGGCGGGTCGATGAGACGTATAAGCGGGCAAAGGGCATGAAGGAGGCGGCGGAAGTGCGCGTCCGTGAAGCGGCGGACAAGGCACGAAAGCAAGCAGTCGTGGCCGGCTTCCTTGCAGCGGCAGCATCGCTTCTCGGTCTCGTCGCTGCCACCTGGGCGGCCGGGATCGGTCGCGAGCATCAGCACTCGAGGTTGTATCCGAGCCTCTTCGGCGCGCAGCGCTTTTGGTAGCTGGCGCCATCTCGCTCCCCGATAGTCTGACTTGAGATGGCAATGCCCCCGGCTAGCAAAAGCCGGGGGCACGATGGCTTGAAGGACCAAGAGTTCATCGTGTCCAGACCGTCAGGATGGGAAAGTGATCGGATCCAAAAGTATAGGTACACTTGGTCGCCGGAGAAAATTTGGGTGCAGCGATCTCCGGAACCGCGCACTTCCTCTGTGACAAGGCCGGGCACCACACCCGCCTCCGTAAGGACTTCACTGTGGCCATCGGTGCGGGCGGCGTCGTACTCGATCGCTCGGGTGATCGGGATCTTACTGATGACTGCGGCCTCGAGGGCGAAGTGGACGTTTTGGTTTAGCTGCGACCAATCAGCGATGACCGCGTGGTACGCGCCCAGCCCAGAGCTTTCGCAATCCGACGCAGCTCTTCGATGCCTGCGACTTCAACGAGCACCAACACGTCAGGATTGAGCTCGTCGCGCATGGCGCGAATATTGGCTTCGCGCCGCTCCATCTTCTCGTAGAGAGAGGGCGACACATTCCAGGAGACGATGCGAACTATCTCACCGAATGCAGTTGAGCCAAATGTGAGTAATAAAGCGATGACGATCGCCAACAATCGGAACCAGTCCCCCAGCTAATGAAGTTGAAGTTGGGTATGCTCTTGCACAGCCGGAAACAGAGCATAAAAACATGTTTGGGTCCCGGTATCGCAACCACGCTGCTAGCATTGGCCGGCAGCTTTAATCTCATCACCGGCAATTCGCCGATGCCTGACCCTGGCCAATACGCGTTGAAGGACGGCAGCGGTCGCCTCATTGGCCGAAGCGAGCTCCTGACGGATCTCCTCCTCGACGCAGTCGAGCGCTAGATTCACGCAGATTGCCGTGACGCGGGCATGGTCAGCATGGTTCTTGCGGGCCACTGTCGCCTCCTATGCGGCGGTAAATGCCGCTATCAGAGTCGGCCCTTGATCCACAACTACCTAGTGCCGCGTGTGCACACCTCCCGGCACCGACCTACCCCCATTTGGCGGGATCGCTGCCATGGGTATCGCCGGGGGAAGCGCGACCTCGAGCTGGGCATCTCGGGCTTCCTCTCTGGCCTCAACGGTAGATATCGGCACTAGTTCCTTCTCCAGCATTGCATCGAGGACCCTCACGCCGTCGACTACTTCATCGGGAATTGTTCGGCTCCTTGGGCGATAACGATTGAATTCGTCGATCAATTTTTTCGATGCCTCGGCGACACCTGGGCTGATTCGGTCCTGACCTTGGAGTTTGTGTATGATGCGGACATAGTTCGTTCGTGGAAGCCGATCGAACGCTCCCCTGACCCTGCCATCTGGGATTTGATCAATAACGAACTCGAGCCTGCGTGTGTTGCGTCGCCAATATTCGCGAAGTGCCTCCCAATTGCGCTCCTCCACGTCGTCATCGCGCTCCGCGATGGGCGACGAGGCTTTGACCGGGGGCGCGGGGTCAGATGGCACCGGTTCGACGTCCGAAGTTCTCTGGCTGATAGTTTCCACTTGAAGTGCAGCCAATTGGACCTTGAGGCCTTCGACGCGCTCGGTGAGGTCAAGCGTTTGGGCGGTGAGGGCGCTGACCTGACCTATCGTGTCACGAAGGCGAGGTTCCAGGTCCTTCAGCTCCTGTACCGTAGTGCGCATATCCCAAAGCGGACCACGGCCCCTGTTGAATTCCGTAATGACGCGCTGAATGGTTCTGAGCCGAAGCAGGCAAAGTAGCGCGGCAAACATCAGGCCGTACCAAAGCCCTAGGTCGAGCCAAGCCTTCACTTCTACCCACGGCATGCCACGCAAATAGTCGACAGCAAAACGGATAGCCTCTGGCTCCATGCTCGCCCCCACGCAATACATAGATTGCAAACAACCTCGGTCAGCAAAGCAGCGGGCGGACGTTGCGGCAACACAATTCTGGTGGACCGCACCTACCGACCCATTGATCAGGTCGGCGCCAGCTGCGATCGTGCGAATCTAGCGCCCCCCTTGACCGATTCCGCCTCGAGTATTTTGCCTTTCCTTGATTGAGGGAACGACGATGCAAGAACTGATTAAGGCCTCTCTAATCGTTATTGCGCTCGCTGGGGCGACCACGCCGGCCAACTCGCAGTCTTTTGTCTCTGGAAACTGGAGTGGTAAGGCGCTCCTGGACAATGACGGCAAATTCTCTCGATGCGCGATGACCGCAAACTACAAATCAGGCAGCAATCTAATTTTCGACGTCGACCCCCAATTTTCATGGCGACTATGGGTTCAAAACCCAAACTGGAATTTGAGCGCGGGCAATAGCGTCGCAGCTGTTATTCTTGTTGACGGAAAGAATTCAATCCCAGTTAACGCAAGCGCGGTCGGCAAGGACATGGTCATGATCCCGCTGATGACTGACAAGTATGTCGTTGAAAATATGCGGCGCGGCCTTTTTATGGAGTTTGTTGCTGGTTCGGTGCGCCTACCATTCTCACTTCAGGGGACAAACGCTGCCATAGCAAAGCTAGTCGAATGCGTGCGGGTAGCCTCTCAAGATGCGAGAGACTACAGAATGCTGACTTCAGGAGAGGCCTCAGTGCTCTTAAGCAATCTCTTGTCGCAATCCGGTGTGGTGGGCTTCAGTCTTGAGCCTCCTTCGAGCGACCGCCCGACGGCGAAGTTTTCGCTGGGGAGCGATATAAAAGGCTATCTGCGGGCAGCTCGCGGGCGCCACACGAAGCTCGCGGATGAATACGCTAGCGATACATTGGCTACGGTGTCGCGCGCATGCGCCGGAGAGTTCAAGTCAAACAAGCAGTCCATTCCATCTACCGATGGCAGTGTGACTCGCAGGATTTTGACGACGTGTCGTTCTGGACTTGATACGGAGGTCCTCGAGCTCACCATAATACGCAAGTCAGACGGGCTCCTCATTGAGATTGGACTGAGTTTTGCGGGGGACAGCAAACTCGCCAGAGATGGGGCAATTGCTCCACGCAACACTGATGCCATAACGGACGCTGCAATTCGCTTTTCTCCTCGATAGATCCGGGGTGCCTTGATCGCATCATTGGTAGAGCTAAAACCCCCGGCCGTTACGCCGGGGGCTAGCGTACATTTGGACTTACAGGGTCGCCGTAAGACTAGGCCGTTGCTCGCTGCCAGCTCTTCAGGCCGACCATGATACAATGGCCTCGCCGATACTGATCAAGAAGGCCGGCAACCTCCTTGCGCCTTTTGCTTGCTTCACCACCGCAGCAGCCCATGACCGCGGCGAGCTCCTCGTTGCTGAGATGTTTGCCGGCCATCTCCAGGGCCCTAAGCACGGGATGCTTGCCGGGCAGGTATACGACCTTGCTTGCCGGCGCCTTCGCCCTCAAGTTTGCCGACAAGGTTGAAGTTTTCCGGCCAACTTTCGGCGGGTCGCTGTCCGGCAAGGTCGCGGCTCCGGCAAGCTTGCTGGCAACGTCGGAGTTTGCCGCCGGCGGATATTTGCCGAAACCGAAGCCGTACTCAAAACACCAGATCGAGCCAATCTCGAGGAAGAGCGTCCAGGCGACCGGAAACAGCAAGACGGCAAGCGCCTTGACCTTTGGCGCCGACCAGCCGAAGAGCCCGAGGATCTGAGCAAAAGTCTCGGCCTCGGGAGCCGCCACCTGCCGCGGTCCCAGCGCCTTGAGCTCGCCCTCGAGTACTTGAATGCGACTCCGAACCTCATCTGCGCGCCGCTTCCAGTCCTTGCAGCGATCACCGCAACCGGGTTTCGCAGTGGGCCTCCCGTTGCGATCTGGGCGGCCCTTCTGCTCGTGGTCGACCTCCCGCTCGGCATCGTTGAGGCGCTGACGGGTGGTTGCCAGGTCCGCCATCTTGTCGGCGATCAGCTTGTTGCTGTCCTCCGCCGACATCGCTTGCGTCGTGGTCGCCGTGGCCTGCCGGCCGATGCTCTTGTAGACGACGAACGACGTGCCGACGACGAACAGGAAGGCGAAACCGAGGGCAGCGAGCCATTTGCAGGCCCGCTTGGCGTACTTGAACAATAGGCCGAAGGCGATCGTGCTGAGCGAGGTCACGATCACTTCATAGTGGTGCATGGTCCAGTGGGACCAGTTGAGCAGATCCTCGCCGAAGAGCGCGGAGAGGCTGCCGATATAGAGCGCGGTGCCCGCAACGATTGCGAGGCCGCGCCCTGGAATGCTAGGCGAGTGCATAGTCGATCTCCATTGGTCCTAAGCTCGTGGAGGTTGATCAGGCTCGGTCGGGTGTTGACGCACCTGGCCGGGCCGCCTGCTGGTGCAGGGAAAGGCCCTCTGAGGGCAGAGGGCTAGTCGCTGCGTCAGTTATGGGAGCTGGAAGATGAGGGTGACGATGATCGCCACAACGACTGAGCCGAGACCGAAAATGATGCGGTCGATGCGGCGGATATAGTCGTCTGCGCTAAGCGCGTGGTATCCTTTATTCATGGTCTTCTCCTTGGTAACAGCAAGGGGCGGATCAAGGACCGGGCGAGCGTTGGCACGCTTGCTCGGTCCGCTCATAATCGCATATACGCGTATATACGTCAACGCGACAGCTGTGGATATTCCGGTTGCGGGAGGATATTCACGTATATACAATCACCTGCATGGAAAAGCGCACGCAGATTGGCATCAAGCTCCAGCCTGAACTCGTCCGTCGGATCGACGCATTTCGCAAACGCCAAGAATTTCCTCCGACGCGCACGGATGTCATCGAGCGGGCGATTGAGGAGTATTTGCAGAGATCCGAAAAGTCGTTACGCTCGCGGAAGTGAGCCCTTTGACGCCCAACGAGCCTTAAGATATGGCCCCGCTAACGGTTGTATTTGCCTGATTGGGTGCCCGATGAGCTCCGTCTCAGAAGTCGAGCTCTATCCGCACGTAGAGCGATACCTGCGCCTTGATTTCGCGCCGCGCTTGAAGCCGACACTTGGAACGCACCTCACCCTCGCGAGCGTCACAGCGACCTCTGGCCCCACCAGTTCTGGAAAATGGTCGCGTCCCGATCTGGCTTTGATCAATCTGTGGCGGCACAAGTACCAGCCTCAGCAGCATCTTGAAGTTTATGGGTTCGAGGTGAAGCGCGATGGGGGCTGCGACCTCACATCAGTTCACGAGACACTTGCCCATAAGCGGCTCGTCCACTTCGCCTATCTCGTGTGGCACCTTCGGAGCGGTAACTTCGCGGATCCTCTCTTCGCGACCATCAAAGAAAACTGTGCTGCGTACGGCTTGGGGCTTATCAGCTTCAGCGACCACCGGGACGGCTCCTCGTTCCTTATCCACCTAGAGGCGACAAGAGGAGAACCGGACGACAATGCGGTTGATGAGTTTATCGAAACTAGGTTTGACGAGCACCAGACACTGCGCCTGCTCTCCTGGCTTCGGGACGATAGGCGATGAGCTTCAAGATCGCGATCGCCAATTTGAAAGGCGGAATCGGTAAGTCCACAACGACGCTGTTTCTCTCGGAAACGCTCGCCCTCTTCCACGGCCTGAGAGTGCTCGTTGTGGATCTTGATCCTCAGTCCAATACTAGCTTCATGCTCTTGAGCAGAGATGGAGTCGACCAGGCCGAACGCGCTGGCAAGACCCTAAATCACTTTCTCCTTGAGACAGCGCAAGGATTGCCAGCTAAGCCTGATGGCTACATCTGGCCCAGAGCCAGTGATCTGGTCGAACTCAGAGATCCCGACTACAGAGGCAGAGTCGATCTTCTCGCATCCATCCCGCGCATGTGGTTTGTTGAGATGATCCGGGAGAAGCAAGCGTACCTCGACAACGTAGATCCGGGTGAGCAGCTGTGTCGCGCCCTCGGCGAGCACCTTGCTCCTCTTACGGGTTGGTACGACGTGATTATCTTCGACTGTCCACCGGGATTTTCGTCGCTGACACGCGCCGGCCTATTGAGTGCTCAGGCTGTGATCTCACCCACAATCGCAGATGCAGTGTCCATTCGCAGTCTTGCAGACTTTGTCGAGTTTGGATTGGGAGAGGTCCTGAAGTTGAAGGACCGTGTCAACCACTACGTCATCGTCTCAAAATATCGCGCAGTAGCTCACTATGCGCGAGAGGCCGATTTGCTGAAAAAGCGCTATGTCGTGCTCGAACCTTACGTGCGCGACAGCGTGGATATGGCAAATGCCACAGAGCGTATCCGCTTCGACTCGGTCCGCAACTTCAAAGGCAAATACCAAGGCATGTCTGCGGATGTCCGAAAGCTGACCGATGTCGTGTACCGCTATGTCATCAGGTTGAGGGGATAGGATGAGCAGGCAAATCGAGCCGGTTGAAGCGCTGGAACGGTTCTTCGAGGTCATTCGACAGGAGGCTACCGACAATCCCAGCTTTGCTGCTCGCCTCCTAGGTGCCCTCGGCGCCAAGGTCGTCTTTCGCGGCGACGCGGCGACGTCCAGTGTCGATCCCCTGCAAGTCGCTCTTCAGGGATACGATGAGTTCCGAGCTACCTTCCTGTCATTCCCCATCAAGGACCTAAAGGCACTCGTGAAAGATTTCGGCTTGGCCACAGCTGCGGACATGAAGGGCAAGAGCAAGGCACCACAAATTGTGGAGGTGATGTGGACAGGCGCCTCAGCGAAAATCAAGGACCGAGGATTGGCTAGCCCCTAAAGGACGCCTCCATCCGGCCTACGGCAGGCAGAGTCCGACACCTATACCTTCGCTTTCCGCGCGGGCGTTCGCTGCTGCCGTGCAACGTGTTCTTCAAGCGCGAGCTGCACATAGCTTGAAAGCGGGCGCCGATCCGCCGCGGCCAACTTCTCCAACGCCTCTTTGAGCTCCGGCGTGATCCTGATGGAGAGGGGTGCGCTCTTCTTCATGTGTGGCTATGTACGTAATTGTGTTTGACACCTCAAACACAATCGAGTACGCACATGAACGTGCTTGTATGTAATTGCGTGGAGCGTTTACATGTGCCCAACGCGTACACCTCACCCGGTCCCTTCCCCGGCAATCCCCCCACCCGTCGAGCCGACCCGCCCACCCCAGAGCGAGAACGAGGGCTCCCTCAGCCTCGTTGCTCAGGTCGGGGGAAATTGCCCAATCCGAACTCCAGCAGAGCTCGTGGAATGTCTGGGTGGCGAACAGCGTGTCGCCTACGACTGCATGACGTCAGTCGACGGCGTTCGCCATTGGCTCAAAACAGACCTCATTCCAAACGGCTGGCAGCTGCGTATGTTCGTGCGGGCTGTCGCTGCCGGACGTGTCTTCGATCAACACGGCATGGACCGGATATTCTCGATCACACCTGAGGTAACGCAGGCGATTGCCGATCGCGTGCCCTGGTCCCTCTCGGCCGATCCTGCGCCGCCAAGGCCCCCGCCATATTGGGAGCGGTTGCGGAGCGAACCTGCAGAGCGCCGCGATGATCTAGCCTATCGCTCAGCGCCCATGCTTCTCTCGGCAAGCCAGGCTCACGCCGTCTCGTCTGAGCTCCGTCAGCTTGTGCTCAAGCGTGAAAAGCTACGCGTCGCCTTCGTCGATCTGGAAGCGGATTGCGACAAAGCCGAGGCTAACAATGCGGTGAGCGTTGAGGCGTACGCCGAGTTAGACGAGCGTCGCAATGAGGCGCTGTCCGAACTCTGCGCTGCCAACGATGAGGTGCTGCTATTCGAGCCCTGCAGCATCTCCGACCTCGGGCTCATCGTCGCCATGGCACGTCATCAACTCGAGAGCGGCGACGAGACACGAGAGGAATTCCTAGGACACCTGCTCTCGTCCGTTGAGCGCCTTGTGTTGGAGGTCGGCCATGAGTAAGCGGGCAAGAAAAATGCGTGGGCCGGTCAAGGCGGTCGAGGCGGCGATTGATCCAATCGATCGTCTGGATGTTCTGATTGCCGCTGCCAAGCAGAATTTTCGCGATCGCGAGATCATCCCCGTCTGCTCGCAGCGCTTGGCAGTTACTCTCGACATGCTCGGTGCCGAAGTCGTCTACCTGCGTCGCGTGCTCTACGGCGACGAACTCGGCCCGTAGCGCCGCGAGATCCATCCCAAACAATCGAACTTTCAAGCTTGCCCAGCGCGAGAAAGGTGATGCTATGCCCAAATGGCCCCCCTCACGTCGTGACATAATCAAAGGTGCTGCGGCCACCGGCGCATTTCTGCCTCTACCGGTCAATGCTCGGGCCTCACCAGCTTCGCCAAGACTTCTCGCCTTACAAGAAAGATTGCTGGCGGCCAGGACAAAACGCGATCGCCTCCATGAGGTTGTGGATGTGGCGCAGCGCAATCGTCCGCCGGTTCCGCCGAGCATCGAACGCCGGGAGTTCAAGGGCCTGTACCACCGGGCCCATCATTGGCTAGAGCAAGGCCGCCCTGATCTTGCTGAGATCGCTCGAGCCCATTCATCCGCTGTTGACGCTGCAGACACAGCGAGCGGCTTCAAGGCGCACAACGACGCCCTAGAGGCGGCAGTCGAACTTGTCGGCGATATCGAGTCGGAGATCGTTTATTTCGAGCCCCGCTCGGTCGCCGATCTCAGGCTCCAAGTCGAGCTCGCCCTCCATCAGGAGGTTGTCGATCACGGCATGTACGACCGGCTGCCACAACTGATCTGCGAGCGCTTCATGCGCCTGATCCCGGGTACCGCCGTCTGAGCGCCAGTCATTTGCGACTTCCCTTACCCAGATCGTAAACCGGAGTGAACGGCTATGCAGAAGGCAATCTCGCACCTCTCACGTCGCAATGTTCTCGTTGGCGCCGCATCGGCCTCTGCCGCAATAGGCGCTCCCCTCCCGGCAGAAGCCGCAATCGCTCCGCAGCTAATTAGCCTGATGAAGCAGCGCGAACGCCTCGACGCGGAAATCACGCGCCTTGCAGCACCTGTCCGGAAAAACCTGTCGTGCCCGCCAGCGCTGGTTCGCATCGATCCCGCTGAAGCGTCCTTCGAGCTCCTCTCCAGCGGCTGTGACAGCTTCCACACGAGTAACGTTCACGGCGAGGCCTGCCTGTGGGGAACAGGTGCTTGGTGGAGTGATGGCGAACGTCAGCAAGCCGCAAGAGAATACGCCGATACATGCTCGCCAGTATGGGACGCGCTTGGAGAAACCCCGTCTGGTAATCTGATCGACGATCTCATCATCGAACATATCTACGACCTTGGTAAGCTCGAGACGGAGATCCTGAGACGTGATCCGACGTCGATCGCCGAGCTCCGACTGTTGGCACAAGTCGCGTGCGATCAGTACCTCCGCGGCAAGGCCGATTTCTTCCCACTGCGCATCTTGCGCAGCATTTCGAACCTCACCTAGACCAAGGCGAGAGTTTTGATGCTCAAGCGTTCCATCGCCACAAGACGCGCGGCGAGGACAGGTCGGGAGGGCCGTTAACGGCCTGATAGGCAAGTGTCGTTATGCTCTCCCATTTCCGGGAGTGTCTTCATGCCAGATCGATTGATGCGGCATGGACGAGCTATTCAATCCCAGCGGCGAAGCGCACGTTTTCGTCGCAGCATCCAGCACTTGAGGATGCTCGCGCCGGTACTCCTGCTGATGGCTATCGCCGCCGGCGCCTATCTGATCATGGAGGAGCGGTCGAACGGCTCCGCATCCACTATTTCAGCAAACTCCGGCGCCTTCCAAGTCATCGACGGGGACACGGTGCGCTTCCGCGGCGAGCGCTTGCGTCTGCTCGTCATTGATGCCCCCGAGATTGGCTCGCCTCGCTGCCCTGCAGAGTATCGGGCTGGCGTCGCCGCCAAGAACGAGCTCAGCGACTTCATTTTCGGCCGACTGGTCACGGTGCACTATTCAGGCCGCCGTGATGTTTTCGGACGACCTCTTGTGCGTTTGTCCGTCGATGGCAACGATCTGGGCAAGCATCTACTCTCTAGGAGCCTCGCTGTCCGATACGCTTGGGGCAAGAGGATCTCGAAGATCTATTGGTGTGGGCTCGGCTAGCTCAGTGCGGAACTCTCACGGGGCGGGCGCCGGCCTCGATCTACCGAAGAGCAGCCGTCTGCCCTGTACTCTTCGTCGGTGTAAGACGAAAACTCTGCTGCCTCCTCCACCCTTTCAGCTAAACTGCGCCTCAGCGTCAGACCGTAAGTTCGGATTCAAGAAAATGCATAAGATCTCGCCAACTCTTTCCCGCGCAAAATCATTCTGCGAGGCCCACGATCTTCGCTTTCCCATCCTTATGGCGCCCATGGCAGGGGCCTCTCCCACCTCTCTAGCAGTAGCAGTTGCGCAGGCCGGCGGCCTTGGCGGTTGTGGCGCACTTTTGATGAAGCCAGAAGCCATTCGTTCCTGGGCGGCAGAAGTGCGCAGCAGCACAAATGGCGGCTTTCAGTTGAACCTCTGGATACCGGATCCACCTCCTTACCGCGATACGGCGAATGAGGCCTTGGTACGGACATTCCTCAGCAAGTGGGGCCCTGAAGTTCCGCCTGAGGCGGCAGACGTGCCCCTGGTCGAGTTCGCAGCCCAGTGCGAGGCGATTCTGGATGCCGGCCCGGCCATCGTCTCATCGATTATGGGTCTCTATCCCGAGGCGTTCGTTGCTCGTCTTAAGGAGCGGGGCATCAAATGGTTCGCGAACGTTACGACGGTGGCCGAGGCCCGCGCAGCCGTCGAGGCGGGTGCTGACGCCGTCGTTGCTCAGGGTATGGAGGCCGGCGGCCACAGGGGAGCGTTTGACGCAGACAAAGCGGGCGAGGCGCTGGTTGGCCTTTTCGCCTTGCTGCCAGCCGTCGTCGATGCCGTGGGGCACCGCGTGCCCGTTGTCGCCACAGGCGGCATCGCGGACGCCCGCGGCATTGCGGCAGCTTTGATCCTAGGCGCATCCGCGGTCCAGATTGGTACTGGCTTGTTGCGCACGCCCGAAGCAAAGATCTCGACCGCATGGGCAGATGCCATCTGCAACGCGCAGCCGGAGGACACTGCAGCCACACGCGCCTTCTCGGGTCGGCTCGGCCGCTCGATTGCGACTGCCTACGTGAAGGCTGCCAATGGGGCGGACGCGCCCATGCCGGCACCCTATCCAGTGCAGCGCGCTCTTACACAGGCAATGCGCGAGCACGGCGTGAAGTCCAATGATATCGACCGTATGCAAGCGTGGGCCGGCCAAGCAGCTCGGCTCGCGCCGGTCGAGCCAGCTGCAGATTACGTCAATCGCATCTGGAATGAAGCGGTAGAGATTTTGACCTAGCGAGATCGAGCATTCACCGCCAGGTGATGCTACTTCATCGCGCGGCCTACGTTCCGGCCTTGCGCCATCGCCCCCTCATTCGTGCACGAATATCGACAGAGCTACCGCTCAACGCGGAACCGGCTTGGGCGAAGCGCATCACACGAGGCCACGTCTGCTGCTCGAATAGATGGACAATCGACGACGGAATGAAGCGGGAGCGCATGGCGTAGAGATGCCGGTCCCCGGACTTCGCCTGCTGCGTGACATAGAAGCGATGCGGAACGACCAGGCTCAGCTGATCCTTGGCCCTGGTCATTGCGACATAGAGCAGGCGCCGTTCCTCTTCGATGTCCTCCATCGTGCCTGTGCCCAGGTCGGACGGAATGCAGCCGTCGACGACATTGAGCACGAACACGGACTTCCATTCCTGGCCCTTGGCGGAGTGAACCGTCGACAGGATCAGGTAGTCTTCGTCGCGCGAAGGCACGCCGGACTCATCGCTGCTGGCGCTCGGCGGATCGAGGGTGAGGTCAGTGAGGAATTTCGACCGCGTAGGATACGCCGCGGCAATGCGGTGCAACTGCTCAAGATCGCCGGCGCGCACGACAGCGTCCGGATAGCGCCGCTCCAGATATGGCTGGTACCAGACCCGTGCTAGATCGAAATCCGCGGGCCATGATGCCCTATGATCAAGAAGTTGCTGCATGAGGGCGACAAGCTCGCGCCACGGATCTATGGCTTTCGCCGGCGGCCGGAACAGTGCGAGCGCATCGCTCGGCGAGCGCCCCGCCATGCTGTCGAGGACCTTGCCCGCCGTCCCAGGGCCAACTCCATCGAGAAGTTGAATGACGCGGAAGCCGGTCACCCGATCACTCGGGTTCTCGGCCCAGCGGAGCACGGCCAGCAAGTCCTTAACGTGCGCCGCCTCGATGAATTTCAGTCCGCCGAACTTGACGAACGGGATGTTCCGCCGCGCGAGCTCGATCTCGAGGATGGCGCTGTGGCTGGCCGTGCGAAAGAGGACCGCTTGCTCCTTCAGCGGCACGCCGGCTTCGCGGTTCTCGAGGATTGTCGTCACGATGTAGTTCACCTGCCCAATATCGTCCGGGACAGTGACAAGGGCGGGCTTTTCGCTCGAGATGCGGTCCGAACGCAGGTCCTTGGTGAAACGCTCGCGCGCGAGACCGATCACGGCATTCGAGGCGCTCAGGATCGGCTGCGACGAGCGGTAATTCTGTTCCAGCGTCACGATCGTCGCCGGTACATCGAACTGCCGTGGAAAATCCAGAATGTTCCGCACCGACGCAGCGCGAAATCCGTAGATCGCCTGCGCATCATCACCAACCACCGTCAACCCGGCACCGTCGGGCTTGAGGCACCTCAGGATCGACGCCTGCAGCGCGTTCGTGTCCTGGTACTCGTCTACCAGCACATGATCGAACAGGGCGCCGATCTCAGCGGCGAGTTCCGGCACTTGCATGAGTTCGCTCCAGTAGAGGAGCAGGTCATCGTAGTCGAGGACGTGCTGGCTCTGCTTGGCCTCGACATAGGCCTCGAACAGGGTGCGCAGATCGCTTTCCCATTCCACACACCACGGAAACTGCTTTCGCAGCACCGCATCGAGCGGCTCGGCCGCGTTCACCGCGCGGGAGTAGATGGCGAGGCACGTGCCTTTCAGGGGGAAGCGCTTTTCCTTCTCTGAAAGCCCCAGCTCATGACGAACCAGGTTGATGAGGTCGCCGGAGTCTTCTCGATCATGAATCGTGTAGCCGGGATCAAGACCGATCGACCTGGCATATCCGCGCAACAGGCGTGCGCCGACGGCGTGAAATGTGCCCGACCAAGTGATTGGACTGCGTCCGACAACGCTTGCCTGGCCTCGAGTGATTGCAACGATGCGTTCGGCCCGCCGTTCCATCTCGGCCGCGGCACGACGGGAAAAGGTCAGGAGCAGGATGCGTCCTGGATCGGTGCCATGAATGAGAAGATGCGCGACGCGATGGGCAAGCGTGTTCGTCTTGCCCGAGCCGGCGCCGGCGATCACCAGGAGCGGCTCTGCGATATTTGCCCCGGCGGCCGATACGCCGTGCTCGACGGCGCGCCGCTGCGCCGGATTGAGTTCCGCGAGATACGATTTGCCGATCATACCAGTCCGAGGCGACGTCCCTTCGGTAAAGCATGATCACGATTCGTTCGGTCGCACCAAGTGCTGCACGACCACACCCGTCTGCCTACAGCGCCCTGGAGTTTGGTCAGACAAACTATCCACTCATGTTGCGGCTAGGTTACCGGCTGGAGCCGTCCTGGACGCACTTCCAGCCGTTGACATCGCTCCTGTGAGCATCACAATGCCCGCAAAATCAGTCTATGGACTCGGGGGTGCTCTATTGCTCTCGCTCGTTCCGCTCGATGAAACGGTAACACTCAACGTCTTCTATGAATTCAATACGCGGAAGGGGAAATTCAGCCTGAGATCACCGCTGAGCAAGTCGATGACTCTCAGAGAGGCCATCGGCCATGCCCTCACTTACAGCCACACGGACGCGAAGGTCAGCATCACTGCGCGAGGCATCACCTACTGTGACGCGCGCGAGTTTCGAGCCATCTGGGCCCGCAGGAGTTTCTTTCAACAGTCGCAGTAATTCATTGCAGCGGGCCGGTTGCGTTAAGCATCATATCAACACCCGCGACCCCGAGCGCCTCACCCACAGTATTGTGGAGTGGGCAGTGGCACAGGGAACGTAGTCGCTCTCTGTCCGCATTGCGCGGCGTGCCGCTGCTCTCCCGGATCGTGTGGCCCGGCGGGGTCAGCTCTGCCAAGTCCAACTGCCACGGCTCATGAGGCGTCGGTGAAGTCGCGAGCGTGTGAAACCGGGAAGGTTGAAAAAGCGCTCGGAGCTTAAGGGGGAAGCGGTCGCGCTCCGAGCGCACGTAGCAGAAGTGGCCACACCATTTGATAGACTATCTTCCGAAGTCGCTCAGGCATCAAGAGGATTTCGGCGGATGAGCCCTTTGCAGCTTCTATACACTGCCGCGCAATCTCACCGCCGGATCGTGCGGATGAAGTACTGGGGCTGTCCGACCAGTTCCTACGCGCCGGTCAGCCATGAAGCGCCCCAAGCCCCGACGGCGATCGCAGCGACGAAGACAGCCGCCAGCAGCAGCCACCACCGTACTGGTCGCGGGGTCTGCCAATGATCGCGAGGACGTGGTCTCATCGCTTTGTGTCGGACCCCCTCATCAGAACTCGATCTGTTCGTCGTCGCAGATGTCCGGCCAGTTGGCCTGCCGCGGTCCATGTGATGGCTGCCGAAGGCGCCGCTTTGGCTGTGGCCCTTCCGCCGGTGAGCACACCACAGGATAGGCTCTCTGCTTCTCGCTCCCGTGTGACTCCGAGCGGCACTGCCCCTTCTTTTGACCGCACACGACGCACCGCAGCCACTTGTTGATGGCCGGAAACGTCGTCGCCGGCTCAAGCTGATGGAAGGCGGCGAACTCATCGTGCATCACGAGATAGCTGCGATGGCAGCCATTGCAGTAGAGCCAAAGCCGGTCAGCGTACCGGCGAGCGCCAGCCAAAGTTGCGGGCTTCCACGGCCCGCCTTTCTGATCGCGCACGCCAGCTAGCGAGGCAGGAGAGCACGATGACTGTCATCGCCATTCTTCGCCTCGCCGAGCGCCTCGAGATATTGCCGCACGCCCATCGATACCCGGCAGATATCGTCGATGCACTGCTGGTCTTCCGGACGCTCGGCGAAGTCGACCCAGCCGTCGATTAGAACCGCGCGTAGATTCTCCAGATCGAAGTCGGGATCGCGTACGACTTTATCGAGCGCGAGGTAGTACCGCCTCATCCCACCGTCGCTTTCGCCACCGCCATAGAGAGACTGCACCCACTCAGCGATTGGTCGATAAAGCTCGAATGGATCGGCGTGTCCGATCGGCTGATGCTGTTCGGCGTTCATGACAACGCTCCCGGCTCGCTATGGCCAACCAACTCTTGACGGCGCCTTGCGTTCCCACTTTGTTCCTATCGCAAGCTGGAGTCAAGGAGGGCGCGATGGCAGAAACGTTGGGAGAGGCTCATGATCTCGGATGGAAGGTGCGAGTTCGCTGTGCGTTTGGCAAGCGCGGTGGCATGAAGTCCATTCGCGAGTGTACGCACAGCGCCTACCTCGACCTCCCGACGATGCTCTGGACGAGGGGCCGGGAAATGCCGTTGACCTCCCTGGAAGGTCGCCTCAAGTGTCCGGCCTGCGGATCCCGGGAAGTCTCTGTGATGTTCATCCCACCCGCGGGAGCGGCACGGCAGAAGGCGAGAGCGTGAGGGGTTGAACGCCGAATTCGCCTGCAATCTTGATGGCAGACTGACGGCCTCTTGACGCTCGACCGACAACCTCTGTTCGGCGAACGACGGAGGTGTCAGATGGACGTGATTGGATCACTGGCGGCTGCCTGCGTTCTGGCGACGTTTTGCATGCAATCAATGATCGCGCTACGCGCATTTGCGATCGCGAGCAATCTGTTGTTCATCGCGTACAGCCTCGAAGCGCACCTATTGCCGATCCTGTTCTTGCACGCAGTCCTATTGCCCATAAACTGTTGGTCGTTCGCTCGTTTGCTGTTCGGCAGGAGCACGGCTGCAGCCTTCAGCGCCATTTCGGCAAGTATTGCGGCATTCATCGTCAGCGTCTATCTAGGTTGACGACCCCCTCAAACAGCGCCGCCTCTTCGCTTCGTCGTGCTTTCCTATTTTGGACCGATCCATACCGAATGGCGGAGAAGGCCGGCAGAGGTAATCGTCCGAAATTTGACGTCAGCCTTCAGCCGCGGCTGAACCCAGACAGCTTTATGAAGCCGTTGCGGCTCGGCCAGCGGCGGACGATCGACCTCGATCGCCTCGAGCCGTTGCCGCAACTTAGCGCTCTGCGCCATGCTCCAGCCCGTGCCGACTTTGCCGACGTACGAGAGCGCGCGTCCTTCCTCGCGTGCCAAATGGAGGGAAGCGACCAGGCCTTTGCCTTTTGGCACATAGCCCACAATCGTGAAGGTCTCCCGCTTGACGCACTTCACCTTGATCCAGCTCTCACCGCGGCCCGATCGGTAAGGCGCGTCGGCGCGCTTCGACACGATGCCTTCGAGGCCCATCTCGGACGCACTCTCGAACATGCGCTGACCGTTCTCCTCCATGTGATCGGAGTAGAGGATCGGAGGCCCCACGCCCTTGAGAAGATCATCAGCACGCGCTTGCGCTCCACCAGCGGCGCCCCTCGCAGATCAAAGCTGTCCAAATGAAGAATGTCGAAGACGTAGAACAGCATGTCCGCAGAGCGCCCGCGCGGGCCCATGGCGATCTCGAGTGCGTCGAAGTCGCTGGCCCCCTTACCGTCCGGTACGATGACTTCACCGTCGACCACGAGATGATTGGCCGGCAAGTCTCGCAGCGCTGCGGCCAGAGAGTTCATCCGGTCGGTCCAGTCGTGCCCGTTGCGTGTCAGCAGCATCGGCTCGCCACCGATGAGATGCCCTTGTACGCGGTAACCGTCGAACTTGATCTCGTGGATCCATCCCGCACCGGTAGGCACGTGTTCGCGCAGTGTCGCGAGCTGCGGCTTCACGAAGCCCGGGAACGGCCCCGGCTTGGCACCTGGCAGCATGCGCGCGCTGAAACGCGCCGGCGATCGATGGGTGGATTTGCGCTTAGCCATGACACGCGGAAGGCAGCAGCGAACGCGGCTTTACCGTTTTGGCCTCTCGGGCGCTGGCTCGGGCGGCCGGGGCGGGGGCGGTTCCATCGGCTTATCCTGTTTAGGCTCCGGATCACGAATTGGCTCGGGTATGGGCTCGGGAGGCTTTTTGATGGGGGGCGCCGGCTCCGGCGGTCGACTGGCCTCGACCATCGTGAGAAGCGACACCCTTCTGCCTCTGCGCGCCGATGCCAAATGTACGACCTCTCCCATGTTCGCTACCCGACCTACTTGCTGCCACCCCTACCCTTTTGATCGCGAGGATTGCGCTCGGGATTGTCGGTCCCTGTCTTGCCGGGCGGGTTTTGATGCTGCTGACCGCCGGGTTTCTTCTTGGTGCGTTCTTCGTCTTCGTGAGATCGTTCGCGAGGTTTTGTCATACGACGCTCCTTCCAGGTAGTTCAACAAACCCGAGCGTAGACCTCCAGTTCCGTCTAAAAGCTGACGGATGTGCAATCTCTACTCTCAGACTCGGGCCGTTGAGGCTGTCCGGCGGCTCTTCCGAGTATCTCCAAACCGCGCCGTCGCCTTTGAGCCGAAGGACGCGATCTTTCCCGGCCACATGGCACCGGTGGTGCGACGTGCTCAGGACGGCGAGCGGGAGCTCGTCGAGCTCTCCTGGGGCTTCGTGCTGCCGCAACCGAGCAAGGCGCCGCGACGGGTCACGAACACGCGCGACGACAAGATGGACTCGCGCTTCTGGCGTGACAGCCTAGAGCAGCGCCGATGCCTCGTGCCGGTCACAAGCTTCTGCGAGCCGAACGGCGATGTTAAGCCGGCGACGTGGAACTGGTTCGCCCTGGCAGACGAGACCGACCCGCGGCCACTCTTTGCATTCGCGGGGCTCTGGCGCGTGTGGAATGGGCCCGTGAAGAAGGACGGCCCGCCGGTGGCGCTCGACGTGTTCTCGTTCATGACGACGACCCCGAACGCACTCGTCGGGACCGTCAACCACGAGCGGATGCCGGTCCTCTTGGCTACCGCCGAGATGCAGGATCAGTGGATGAATGGCACCCTCGCAGAGGCGACAGCCCTGTTGAAGCCATATCCGCCCGAGCGGATGCGACTCGTGCAGACCGGTTACGAGAAGATGGACCTCTTGGCATGACCGATGAAGACGAGGGCTTCATCCGCCCTGCGACAGACGAGCAAAAGATTCCCGACGGCACGCCGTTCGTCATCGTCGACCTCGACATTGATAACGAGATGGTTCAGCTCGAATTCTCGCTCAACGGCAAAGTACAGCGAGCTTGGGTGCCAGCTTCACACTTCCAAGAGATGGTCAGGAGTTGAGACAATTTGTGATATCCCAATCCGATCATTCGATAAGGGCTCATCAGCGCACGTCCATTAATCTTTCCTGACGCAGCGGCGACAAGCTTGCGGGCAGACCGCGCGAGGGACGGACGCGCAGTCGGGGGACGCGCGTCCGTCCGCGTGCCCTAACGTTTGATGACGAACGTTTCGCGTCTTGCTCGATGAAAGGCACAGACTTTGACTAGGCGAGCGTCTACCGGGGCCGCATACCGGCTGCGTCGATCAGCTCACCTGCCTTCTGGAATTCGGTGGTGATGAAATCTCCAAGTCCCTTGCGGTCTCGGAAATCCACCGGTTGCGCCTGCTTCTCCAGTATTCCCTTCACTTTGCTGTCGTCGAGCGTGGTCCGACACGCGCCCTCAAGTTTCGTCAGGATTGGGTCCGGTGTACCCTTCGGCGCATAGATCGCCATCCAGATAGAGAACTGCAAATCGTATCCCGCTTCCTTCATCGTCGGGACATTCGGGTACGCGGTCAGGCGCTTCGTGTCGTACACGGCGATCGGCGTCAAATTGTAAGGGGCGATGACGTTCGGCACATCGGTGAAGAGCTCGATGGTATTTGTCAGCAAGCCTTGCACAGCTTCAGCAGCGCCCTTGTAAGGAATGTGCTTGATCTCGATGCCGGCGGCCCGCCCGAACGCAAATGGCGCCATGTGAGGTATTGAGCCGGGTCCTGCCGAGCCATATGTGACTTTGCCGGGTGCGGCCTTGGCCGCACCTATGACATCCGAAACCTTCTTGTACTTGGCACCTGGTGCCGACATCAGGACGACCGGACTATCCGTGATCTTGCAGACAGGAGCGAGGTCTTCCGGTGAGTAGGTGAGCTTTTGACGATGCGGCTGAATGACAATCGGGCCGAGCGGGCTGAGCAGGATCGTATGGCCGTCTGGCGCAGCGCGCGCTGCTTCGGCCACTCCGATTGACCCGCCGGCACCCGGAACATTCTTGACAACAATCTGCCCGCCGACCGCCTCTTGAAATGCATTCTGGATGCCGCGCGCCAGAATGTCGGCACCGCCGCCGGCTGGAAATGGTACGACCATGGTGATTGGGCGCTCGGGATATGCCGCCTTCGACGGCTGAAGGCCAAGCAAGGCCACTGCCATGGCCGTCCCGATGCGCAAGCAGACAGTTCTCACTTTGGCGATCTCCGATCTTTTGGCGGCGCCACCTTCTGTTTGGCATGAGGAGGCTGCGACCCGCGCGAGCTCTGCCGTCACCAGATGCGGTTGTGTCGAGAGCATCGAGCAGAACGTGCGAAAGCGGCAGAAAAGCAACTCACTTGCTGCACGGCAAGCTTCCTCCGGATCCTAACGCACTGCGGCATCTGAAGATCCTACCAGCTAAGCGTAGTGGTCGCTGCGAGGAGGGTCAAAGAAAATGTCGCTGTCTGCAGTCGTCAGGTCGTGGCTCTACGGTCGAAGCACGGAACGGTCTACGTGGACGACAGCTGCTCATTCGCCTGGGCCGCCTTCAGGTACAAGGAACGCGCGGTCTTTGTGAGCGGCATCGGTAGTCCAAACGCTTCTCCGGTTTCTTCGACAGTGCCGAGGTCCTTGATGAATACGGCGGTCGCATCCTTCAGCGAGAATTTGCCAGCTAACATCAACTCGGCTCGATTGTTGAACATGTAGGAGGACGCGACGCCGCCGCCGACGATCTCAAGAACTTTGCTGGCATCGACATCGAGACGTTGGAGCAATTCCACGGCCTCAGCCGCGACCGCGAGATGGACACCCACAAGGAGTTGGTTGACGGCCTTAGCGGTTGAACCCGCGCCGACCCGATCCCCGAACCGGTACACTTTTCCCGTCATCGCATCGAGCACCGGCGTAGCAGCTGAGAATGCGGCATCTGTGCCAGAGGCCAGCGCTTTGATTGTCCCGGCCTCAGCTCCATCAGCGCCACCCGTGACGGGACAATCGAGCACGTGATGCCCCGCCTTGGAGCAGCGCTCTTCGATGTTGGCGATCGCGGCAGGCGAGACCGTGCTGCAAATGAGAATGGTAGAGCCGGGTGCAAGGCGTGGGACGATACCGTCTGCGCCGAACAAAACCTGTTCAACCTGCTGCGCGGTCAACACCACTACCACCGCCAGCCTAGCGCCCTGCGCCGCGTCTCCGGGGCTGGCTGCAAAGGCCCCGCCGTCGGCCTCGAGCCGCGCGGCTGCTTCAGGCCGCACATCGAAGCCGCGGACGCGAAAGCCTTTACGGAGCAAGTTCGAGGCCATACTCGATCCCATTCGACCTAGGCCGATGAAGGCCACTGGCGAGAGATCGTTCGAGGGCAGGGTCATGCCTTTCTCCAGTTCGGATTTGCCGGTGTTTCGGTTCGGCTGGCAACCGGTCGCAGCGTCGAAAGCTATCACCTGAGTCAGCACCGTCGATAGTCAACGCTTCTTCGATGGAAGAATTGCTCGAGCTCGGCCAACGCCCCATCTATGTTTGACCCTCGGACAATCCACTTAGTTGTTCTGCCTCGAGCGCACCAACGTGCAAAAGGCACGATAGAATGCTTCAGAAGCGCTCAACCCTGGTCTCGCGTTGATGAGCAGGCAGTCATCGCGAGGCATCACATGGAAGACCGCATCGCCGCTCTCGAAGGCAAGGTGGCCGAGCTCGAGACAACACTCGACGATCTCGGCATGAAGTATTTTGGCTTGAAGCGCGCGTTCACCTTTATTTGCGGGCCTTTGGCCGGAGCCATGGGGATCACACCTGACCAGATGCGCGCTACGCGGGAGCAATCCGGCGTAAGCGCTATCTGGCTCATCTTCCAGGGTGTAGCACCGGCGATCTCAGATCGGCGCGGGGAAGTGCTGCAGCAAGAGCTCGACGACATTTTCACGGCGCTGATGAAAGAGCTCGAGACGCACATGGCCGCGCAGCCGCCGGAGCCGATCGATCGCTTCGCAGCGATGGCCAATGCTGTGTCGGCTGCTGGCGTCCAGCTCGCCGAAAGCCAACGCTACAAGCTCGCCACCGTTCTTCGAAATGTGAACCAGAAGCTCGCGAGCGCGGCGGCAATCGAAGAGTTGCAGGGTGTGCTCATCTACACGGACATCCACGGGGATCATTCCACCGATCCCGAGGAAAAGCAGCGCTTTCAGAGTCTGTCGGAATTTATTCGCCAGCGCATTCGCGACCTCAGTCCGCGCTAGATGCCTGCATTCGCGTCCCCGCGGGCAGCAAGAGGCTCAAGTCCCCTATATGAAATTCTTGAATCGCTTGACCGCCTTGAACGCCTTGGGTCCGTAGTCCGCAATTCTGTGGAAGCGAGTCGTCACGGCCACACACGCACGGCGGGAACTGAGCTACCTATCGCCATGACTGCTTTGCAGAGAGGCAAGCCCATGAGCGAGCGCAAGGAAACCTCGTCTGAGGAAGCTCTCATCCTCATCACGTGCGCCTGCACCGGTGCCGATCGCATCCGCGCTTTCATGCGCCGCGCCAAGATCTGGCCGGCCAAGGGCGCCACGGTTACGGACGCCATTCTCGCCCACTACCGGACGCGCCGCGGCTATGACCTCAGGCGCTTTGCCGCCGACTTCCGCGGTCCCGCACCGATTGTGGAGATGGTGGCATGAAGCAGGCCTCGGACCTCACAGACGACGAAGCAGTCATCCTCGCTTGGTTCGCCGACGTTCTCGAGCAGGATGGCATCGAGGGCCTTGCCCGGTATCTCGATCACTGCCGGATCAAGTTCGCCACCGGCATGACGGCCGGCGATGCGATCCTCGCGCATTACCGCAATCCGCTCGGCTACGAGATCGACCGGGCCGCCATGGATCTGCGCACCTGGCCGCCGATCGCGGCTCGCATCCTCGAGTTGCAGACCACCGAAGCCGAGCGGCAAGCACAAAGCGCCACTAAGCGCAAGCGAGCGCAGAGAACTGCCCTCATGAACGGCCGCGCCGCAGCGTGACATTCCATATGATTTGGAAAGCACCCATATGATTTGGGCTCAATCGCGATGAAAGCCCGATGTGAGGCGCACGAGAGCGTCGACCTCGCGTGGCTGAGCCGCGGCGGGAAGTACGATGATCGTACGTCGCGCGTGTGGACGTACAATGGCGGGTTGCGGATATCCGCGTTCCCGGCGCCATGGGCAGTCACGCTCGAGGTCGAGGGCAAATCCCATCACATTCCGCTCACCTACACCGCGACGCCATTTGGCGGCCGCCGGCCATGGTTCGTTTGCCCGAGCTGCCAGACGCAGCGCCGCGTACTCTACTTCTCGGGTCGCAGCTTCGCTTGCCGCTCGTGCCTCGATCTCCGCTACACCTCAGAGATCGAGGACAATGTCGCGCGCGCCGCACGGCGCCGTCGCCGCCTCTTGGAAAAGCTCGGCGGCAGCAAACCGGGCGAGCCCTTTCCCACCAAGCCAAAGGGAATGCACTGGAAGACGTATCGGGCCCTTGAGGCGAAGGATCAGGCACACCTTAGGAGCTTCGCCGCAGGAATGGCGAAGTACTTCCCCAATCGGGCTGCGTCATGAGTGACCGGCGCCGCGGACGAGCTCTGATGTGGACGGCCGGACGGAAGACGGTCGCTATGGACCGCATATGCGACCGCATCGCAAACGGCGAGCACCTTCGAGAGATCTGCGCGGATCCCTGGATGCCCAGCCGGACGACGGTCAAAGAGTGGATCCGGACCAATGGGGCCCTCGCCCGCCAGTACGGATGCGCCCTGGAAGCGCGCGCCGATAGCCGGTCCGATCGAATTGACGGCTATGTCCGAAAGCTGTTGGCCGGGGAAATGACACCCGACGCCGCACGCGTCGCGATCTCCGCAGAGCAATGGCTTGCCAGCAAGGAATTCCCTCGGCGCTACGGCCGCCACGCTGCGCAAGAGACAGCTCCTCTCAAGGACATGAGCGACGCGCAGGTCGATGCTCAGATCGCCACGCTGATGGACCGCATGACGTCAGATGGGCCATTTGGCGACCCAGTACGCGCGGGCGCGCACGAGCGCATCATGGGCTCTTACAATGGATGACCTCGAGGAACAGATAGAGCGGGAAGTTGCCCGCAAGCTCGCCGAGTACCACGCGCGCCAGAATGCCCGAAACCGTGTCACACTGAGCCGCAATCGGCGCTGGCGCGCCGAGCTCGAACGCCGCGAGAAAGATCAGGCCGAGCGCCAGGCCCAGCGCGAGCATCGGTGCGGAGCAAAGACGCGTGCCGGCCATCCGTGCCGCCGGAAGGGAATGGGCGCCGGCGGCCGCTGCCCTAACCACGGCGGGATGTCGACGGGGCCGCGTACAAACGCCGGGCGCCGGCGGATCGGCGAGGCACAACGCCGACGCTGGGAGAAGTTCCGCGAGGCTCTAGCCGGGCCTCTTCACCCTTGAGCCGACATGCCGAATGATTTCGTCGGCAGCGATGGCGCCTTGCGGCGGGTGCTGTCCGGGCGGGATCCTGATAATGCGAATGTAAGCGTCTTCGCCGGGCTTATAGATATTGTGGGCCACGGGCGGATTGTATGTCGTCATCGCCGTGTTGCCTACGAATGTCGTCCTCGAGGTCCCACCGGTTACGATCGTGTCTGATCTCGAGGCATCGGAGGCGCTGACCACCATGAAATGTGTGTAGCCAAGCTGGACTGTCGTCTCCGCAGCCTTCAGCATCACGTAGTCGTTGATGACGGTCGAGCCCGTGTAGCCATTGCCGCGCGCCGAGATCCGAAATGTTGTATCGGTCATCTGAGCGGCAGTGACGCCCCCTGCGAAACCCATCTCCTGATATGGTGTGGCGCATCCCGAAAGCAGCAATAGCAAACCGGTCAATAGAAGTCGCATTTTCGCCCCCCGGTGGAATAGCGACGTGAGTCAAAATAACAATCCCAAGCTAGCGGTGGGCGGGGCAGCTATCAACGCCGGCCGCACATTCCCCACATCGTCGGTGGTTGGGCGAACGGGTCCGGCTTGTGAAGCGGGTCGAACAGTGCAAAGGCTGATTCGAATGAGATGAGGCCGCAACACAATGAGCTCGAAGACCGGCAACGTATTAATAAATACGTCAAAACAGCGTAAGGCGGCTTATCCGCCGTCGAGACTCGTAGGCCTCAAGCCACCGAAGCGCGGCGAGGTGCGCAATCCACGCGGGCGACCCAAGGGATCACGGCACAAGCTCAGCGAGGACTTCCTCAAGGCGCTGCTGCAATCGTGGGAGGAATGCGGTGTCGACACGTTGCGACGGTTCGCCGAGCAGGACCCGGGCGGCTACATCCGCTTGTACGCCGACTACGCGCTGAAGGACTTCACGCCCTGCCAGTGCGAGGGCATGTGTGAGAAAGACTTCAACGACCTCACGGCGGTGCTTGTCCAGGCTATCCGTGCCGATCGAGACGCCAGCGAGGCCAAGGCGCGCGGCGAGCTGGGACACTAGGTGGAGGCGTCGACTTGATTAAAGATTCAAGATCAATCAAGTCGGTCAGGTAGCCGGCGACGAGTCACCCCCAATATTTAATTGGGAGATAATGGGATAATGGGCACGAGAACCGGCAATCCACGTGGCAGACCGAAGGGCGCGCGCAACGCTCGGACCAAAGAGCGCGAGCGGCTGGTGCAAGAGGCCGCCGCGGCCATCGAGGGCGCCCTCCCGGAAGCATTCACGGGCGACGCTCACGCCTACCTTATGGCCGTCTACAAGGATACGAACTTGCCGCTGAAGGAACGTCTGGCCGCGGCGACGGCTGCGATCGGCTACGAGAAGCCGCGTCTCGCCGCCGTTGAACATTCAGGTGGGGTCAAGCAGCACATTGTGACCGACGAGCCCATGTCTCCGGACGAATGGCGGAAGGCGCATTGCGAACCGTCGCCTACTGCGCACTAGGTCAGGCGCCGCCGGGCGGACGTGAGCGAGCAGGACAACGATTACGAGTGGTGGACGCCGATCGGATGCCTCGAGCTAGGCCTTACCGCAGGGCTTGACAAGGTTCTGTTACCCGAGCTGTTACCCGGCTCTTAGGCGACCGCACACCAAGATGGCGAAAGCATTGATCTAATTGGTCGGAGCGGGGAGATTCGAACTCCCGACCCCTTGCTCCCGAAGCAAGTGCGCTACCAGGCTGCGCTACGCTCCGCCAAATATTCAGCCCGCACGCGGCGGGCTCGGGAAAACGGGCGGTTCGAGGCCAAGGATGGCCGCCGCGCGTTGCCTGCCTTATGCCTTTCGGCTTGACGTCATGTCAACCCCAGCCCTATAGAACCGCCACACGCTCCGCCAGTGCGCCCCGGGCGCCCCGTGCGGAGCCTTCTTTCATTGGAGAGGCCGATTGTGGCTGCCGGCGCGGGCTGGCGCCCTGACGCGGTCTCAAAGAGGCTAGGGAGCATATCATGACGAGGCGCTGTGAACTGACCGGCAAACTGCCGATGTCGGGGAACCTCAGGAGCCATGCCGAAAACAAGACGCGCCGCGTCTTCCGGCCGAACCTCTGCGACGTGACGCTCGAGAGCGAGACGCTGAAGCGCAAGGTCCGCATTCGCGTCAGCGCCCACGCGCTGAAGACCATCGAGCACCGCGGCGGCCTCGACGCCTTCCTCGTCAAGGCGAAGGCGGACGAGCTTTCGGACCGCTGCCGCAAGCTGAAGCGCGAAATCGAGAAGGCCGCCGCGCCGGCAGCCTGATCGCTGCAAGAGAGATTTTTCTGGAACGGCGGCCGGTTCGGCCGCCGTTTTTGTTTTGTCGGCTCTAATTCAGCAGTGACTGCTCGCGCCACGCGAAGGCGGCCTGCTGGGCCTTGAGGCGGTCGGCGTTCGACAGCTTCTTCGCGATCTCGTCGAGAGAGGGATCCTCGATGCCCGCCTCCTTGGCAATGAGGTGCCACTTCACCGCCTCGACGACATTCATCTCGACGCCGGCGCCATGCGCGAGACAGCGCGCATAACGGTTCTGCGCGACCGAATTGCCCTTCTCGGCTGCGACCTTGAAGTAGTACGCACCGCGTGCCTCGTCGGGCGCGACGCCATGCCCCTTGAAGAGCAGGATGCCGTACTCGACTTCGGCCTCGGTGTGACCGGCCAATGCCGCCCGCCCGATCCAGCGCCCAGCCTCGAAGATGTTGGCCGTTGTACCAGTGCCCGTCGCATAGAGCGTGCCGAGGTCGTACTGGGCAGCGGGGAGATTCTGCTCGGCCGCGTACTCCATGAGCTGGAAGGCGCGGATCGGATTCTCCGGCTTGCCCTCGCCCGAAAGGAACAGCAGCGCGAGATTGTAGACGGCGAGCGGATTGCCCTTGCGCGCCGCCATTTCGAGATACTTGGCGCCGAGCGCCACATCCTTGGCGACGCCATTGCCCTGCACGAGCATGGTGCCGACGGCCAGCGCGCCCTCGACATCGCCGAGCTCAGCGGCCTTGGCGTACCACTGCCCGGCCGTCACCTGGTTCTGCGGCACCCCGAGCCCCTCGGCGTAAATGCGCCCGATGAGCGTGTGCGCCTGCGGCTCGCCCTTAGCCGCCGCCTCCTCCGCGAGCTTGAGCGCCGTCAGGTATTTGCCGAGATCGAAGGCCGTGTAGGCGGGGTCGTTGTCGGGCTTGGTCGGCTTCTCCGTCGACTGCCCGAGCGGCTTGAGCTTGGAGGACGTGGCCGGCGCCGTCTTAACATTGCGCGCGACACCCTTGCCCGGCACGACAGAAGCGCCGGGCGCTGCCGGCGCGGCGCGAGGTGCCGCCGCAGCAGGCGCGGACTTGCGCTTCGGCGCGCGCTTCTCGACGGGCTCCGGCGTGATCGTCTGGCTCCAGCTGCTCGTCTGCGCGGGCGCCGTCGCAGGCGCGAGAGCCGCCCCCAGCAGCGCGGCGGCCGCCGTGTGTGCAAGCCGCATCCTCATGCAACGGCCTCGCCGGCAATGGCCGCATGGACGGCGCGCACGAGTTCGCCCGATGCCGCTGGCGGCTCGCGCGCGGGAAGGCTCAGCGCGATGAAGTCGGCGCCGGCGGCAGCGAGCTGGCCCGCCTCCTCGGCCGAGGTGACATCGAACGCGACGACCGGCACCTCGAAGATCTCCGACCACCAGGCGACGAGCTCGCAGCGGCGGCGGTGCGCCTTCACGCGATCGTCGACATGATCCGGAATACCGAATGCGACATACTCGGCGCCGCTTTCGCCTGCCACCATGGCCTCGTGACGCGAGCGGCCGGCATCGATGCCGACGATGGCGCGCCCGCCGACGATCTCGCGCGTCTCGCCAAAAGCCTTGGCATTGCCGGCGGAGAGGTGAACCCCGTCCGCCTTGAGCGTCCTCGCAAGGGGCGCATCATCGCGGATCAGCGCTGCGGCCCCGGTCGCCTGCACGGCCCCGATCAGCGCCTGGACGTCACCCGCGGCCGCCCCTTCCGGGACGCTGATCACGACCGACGCGACATCTCCCGACGCGAGTGCGGCAGCAAGCCGCGCCGGGGCACCGGCCCCGGTCTCGATCGTCAGCATCAAACGGCATTCCACCACCGGACCCCCTCTTGCTCGGTTGGCCGAGCGTATCATGATCGAATAGGGCAGAAATCGGACCCCCGCCCTTGGGACTACTCGGGGACTACTCGACGGACTACGCCCCGGGTTGCTGAACCATCCGGCAACCATTCACCCGAATGGTGCATTGCAGCACGCGCCGGACATTGCCATAGTTAAACAATAGGGGGTGGGGCGTTCTGGCAGGGAGCTTGCTCGCAGGGTGCGTGCGCACGGCTTTGCCGCCCCGACTGTCCGGAGTTGAGACACGCATGTCTTCTACCAAGAAGGTATTCATCAAGACCTACGGCTGTCAGATGAATGTCTACGACAGCGAGCGCATGTCGGAGGCGCTCGCGGACGGCGGCTATTCGGAGACCGGCGCCCCCGAGGACGCCGACCTGATTATTCTCAACACCTGCCATATTCGCGAAAAGGCTGCCGAAAAGGTTTACTCCGAGCTCGGCCGCCTGCGCGCCATCAAGGAGCGCCGCACCGAGGCTGACCAAGATACCGTCATTGCGGTTGCCGGTTGCGTCGCCCAGGCCGAGGGCGACGAGATCGTCCGGCGCGCGCCGGTCGTCGACCTCGTCATCGGGCCGCAGAGCTACCACCAGATCAACGGGCTGATCGCGCGCAATCGCGCCACCGCCAAGCCCGTCATCGAGACCGAGTTTCCCGAGGACGACAAGTTCCGCCATCTTCCCGAGCGCGCCAAGGTCCCGGCCCGAATGCGCCCGGCAAGCGCCTTCCTCACCGTGCAGGAGGGCTGCGACAAATTCTGCACCTTCTGCGTCGTGCCCTATACGCGCGGCGCCGAGTACTCGCGCAGCCTCGCTGCGATCGCGGATGAGGCGCGCCGGCTCGTCGATGCGGGCGTGCGCGAAATCACGCTGCTCGGGCAAAACGTCAATGCCTATCACGGCGAGAACGACAAGGGCGGCACGGCCTCGCTCGCCGATCTCCTGCATCACCTCGGCGGGATCGATGGCCTGGAGCGTCTGCGCTACACGACGAGCCACCCACGCGACATGAGCGCGGACCTGATCGCGGCGCATCGCGATCTCGACAAGCTCATGCCGTACCTGCACCTGCCCTTCCAGGCAGGTTCCGATCACGTGCTCGCCGCCATGAACCGCAAGCACACGGGCGCCGAGTATCTCGATCTCGTTGCCCGCATCCGCGCCGCGCGCACGGACATCGCGCTCTCGACCGATATCATCGTCGGCTTTCCGGGTGAGAGCGATGCGGACTTCGAGGCGACGCTCGACATCGTGCGCAAGGTGCGCTTCGCGCAGGCCTACTCCTTCAAGTACAGCGCACGCCCCGGCACGCCCGCCGCCACCATGGACGGACAGCTCCCCGATGCCGTGAAGGTCGAGCGGCTGGCCCGCCTGCAGGCCCTGCTCGAGGAGCAGCAGTCCTCGTTCAATGCCGAATGCGTCGGCCGCGTGCTGCCGGTGCTCTTCGATCGGCGCGGGCGCCGGGAGGGCCAGCTCATCGGACGCTCACCGTACCTCCAGTCCGTGCACGCCGAGGCCGCGCCCGGCTTCATGGGCCGCATCATTCCGGTTGAAATCGCGCAGGCGGGCCCCAATAGTCTTTCTGGTGTGATCAGGGCGGCGTGATATGCTGTTGGAGACTCGGAGGCCGGATCGAGTTGCAGCGGCGCCGCGTCATCGTGCAATCGGCCAGGAGAGCCACATTTGACAACTGCGCGCGGGTCGGCGGCCTCACGGTCGTCCAAACCCGAAAGGTCCCCTGAGAGCGCCAGAGAGGCTTCTCATGAGGGAACGCGGGCCAAGCACCGTATCGTCGTGCCCTTCGACGACAACAGGCTGCTGGCCCATCTGCTCGGCGAGTACGATTCCCACCTCGCCCTCATCGAGAGCAGACTTGGCATCGAAGCCCACGCCCATGGCAACGTCGTCACGCTGACCGGTCCGCAGCCGGCCTGCGAGGTCGGCCGCGAGGTTCTGAACGCTATATACGACCGCGTGCGCAAGGGCGAGAACGTCTCCGCCGGCGACATCGACGGCCTTATCCGCCATGCCCGCTCGGGCGCGCCGCGCAACGACGGCACAGCCCAGATTCGCACGCGGCGGCGGATAGTTACGGCCCGCACGCCGACCCAGAGCGCCTATATCCGCGCCCTCGACCAGCACGATCTCGTGTTCGGCACCGGCCCCGCCGGCACCGGCAAGACCTACCTCGCCGTCGCGCAGGCCGCCTCCTACCTCGAGCGCGGCCTCGTGGAGCGGATCGTGCTCTCGCGCCCGGCCGTCGAAGCCGGCGAGCGGCTCGGCTTCCTGCCGGGCGACATGCGGGAGAAGGTGGACCCGTACCTCCGCCCCCTCTATGATGCGCTTTATGACGTTCTGCCGCCCGAAAAGGTCGAGCGGGATCTCGAAGCCGGGATCATCGAGATTGCGCCCCTGGCGTTCATGCGGGGCCGCACGCTCGCGCATGCCTTCGTCATCCTCGACGAGGCGCAGAACACCACGAGCATGCAGATGAAGATGTTCCTGACCCGCCACGGCGAAGGATCGCGGATGGTCGTTACCGGCGATCCCACCCAGATCGACCTGCCCGCCGGGCAGAGGTCGGGTCTCGACGAGGCCGTCGGCCTCCTCGAGGGCGTCAAAGGCATCGAGGTGGTGCACTTCACCTCGGCCGATGTGGTGCGCAGTGAGCTTGTCGCGCGCATCGTCGCTGCCTACGACGGCGCGCCGGGGCTTGGCACGGGCCTAGCCTCGACACTCGCGCGAGGTCAGGGGCGCACGGAATAGGACAGATGAATACGGTTCTGGATCAACCCGCGGTCCCCGGCGGCGCTGCCGCCAGTGGAGACGAGCGGTCCGGCGACGAGGAACCTCCGTCGCGATTGCGACTGGACCTCGAACGCGTGGACGACGACGGGGACTGGGCATCCTTCGGCCCCGTCGATGATCTGATTGCGGCCGTCGGCCGCGTGCTCGCCGAAGCACCGGAGATCGCCGATGCGCTTCCGGCTTCGGCCGCGGTCGCGCTGAGCAGCAATGCCGCCGTGCGCCGTCTCAATGCCGTCTACCGCGGCAAGGATAGCCCGACCAACGTTCTCTCTTTCCCAGCGCCCGAGCCGCCGCCCGGCATGGCAACCGACGCGCCGCGGACGCTCGGCGACGTCGTCATCGCGCTCGAAACGCTGCGCGATGAGGCCGTGGCCACCGGCATCCCGCCGGCGCATCACTTCCAGCACCTGCTGCTCCACGGCGTCCTGCATCTCATGGGCTACGACCACGAGACCGACGACGAGGCCGAGCAAATGGAAACGCTCGAGACCGCGCTGCTCGCGCGCCTCGGCATTCCCGACCCTTACGCGGAGGCGCGCTCATGACGAGGTCCGCAACCGCTCCCCCAAAACATCGACAGATATTTGAGACATGACCCTTTCCGACGATACCGGTCCGCGCCCCGAGAGTACGAACGGCGCCGACGCCCCCAAGGGCAGCGAAGGCTGGCTTGCCGCGCTGCGTAACCGCCTCGGCCTCGGCACCCAGCCGACACTGCGCGATACGCTCGGCGAGACGCTGCGCGTGGAGGACCAGACGGGCACGGGCTTCTCGCCGGCCGAGCGCGAAATGCTGCTGCGCCTCCTGGAGTTCGGCACGCTCAAGGTCGAGGACGTCATGGTGCCGCGCGCCGACATCACCGCGATCGAGGAGGACGCGACGCTCGGCGAGCTGCTGCACCTCTTCGATACCTCCGGCGTCTCGCGCATTCCCGTCTTCCACGAAACGCTCGACGATCCGCGGGGCGTCATCCACATCAAGGATCTCATGGCCTACCTGACGCGCGGCGGCGCGCCGGCCGTGCGCGCGGGATCGAGCCCGCCGACCGACGGCACTGCTCCTGCAGCAGCACCGAAGATCGACCTCGCCAAGGCCGACCTTTCGACGAAAATCGCCGCGGCCCAGTTGCGCCGTCGCGTGCTCTACGTCCCTCCGTCCATGCCGGCGGTGAACCTGCTCGTGCGGATGCAGGCGATGCACGTGCACATGGCGCTGGTGGTCGACGAATACGGCGGCACCGACGGCCTCATCACGATCGAGGATCTCGTCGAGCAGATCGTCGGCGAGATCGAGGACGAGCACGACGTCGCGGAAGCGGCCAACATCGTTGATGACACCCGGCAAGGCCTGATCGCGCAGGCGCGCACGCCCATCGAGGAACTCGAGGAGCATCTCGGCATCAAGCTTCTCAAGAACGGCGAGGAGGAGGACATCGACACGCTCGGCGGCCTCGTGTTCACGCTGGTCGGTCGCGTCCCCGCGCTCGGCGAGATCGTGCGCCACGAGAGCGGCATCGAGTTCGAGGTCATCGACGCCGACCCGCGCCGCGTCAAGAAGGTCCGCATCCTCCGCCCCGATCCGGTCGAGGCCACGGTCGCCCCCGCCGCCAAATAGGTTCACGCACAAGACACTCCCGCCGACGGCGCTCCCGCAGCGCACCGAAACGCGCGATTGCCAAGCCGCGCGAGTGGGGCCATATCTCGTGTGCCATGACCGTCGTCCACCCCGCACCGCCGACGACCTACACGGAGCCCGAGTTCCGCGTGCGGGCTGCGTCGGCCCTTTGCCATGCGCCGAGCGAGAGCGTGTTCGACCCGCGCACAGGCCGCGCCTGGGCGCGCAGCGACTGGGATCTCAATCCCGAGATGCTTGCCGATTTCGAGGTGATGGCGCCGGCCCGCGCGGCTGCCGTGCTCGTGCCGATCATCGCGCGACCCGAGCTGACTGTGCTGCTGACCGAGCGCACGGCCCACCTTTCCACGCACGCAGGCCAGATCGCCTTTCCGGGCGGCAAGGTCGAGGCGACGGACGTCGATGCGGTGGATACGGCTCTTCGCGAGGCCGAAGAGGAGATCGGCCTCCCGCGCTCGCTTGTCGAGCCCCTCGGTTTTCTCGATGGCTATCGCACGGGTACGGGTTTTCTCGTGACGCCTGTCGTCGCCCTCGTGAAGCCCGACTTCGTCCTCGCGCTCGATGCGAACGAGGTCGCGAGCACGTTCGAGGTACCGCTCGCTTTTCTCATGGATGAGGTCAATCACAAGCGCCACTCGCGGCCCTGGCGCGGGCGCGAGCGCCACTACTACGCCATGCCGTTCGGCGAGCACTACATCTGGGGAGCGACGGCCGGCATGCTCAAGAACCTTCACGAAAGGCTTTACGGGGGATGATCCGCGTCGTCATCGAGAACGTCGTCCTCTTTCTCCTCCCGACGGCCGTCTACGTCACCTATGTGCTGCTGACGCGGAAGCCGGACGAGAAGGACGGTGTGCTGGACGATGCCCCGTTCTTCTGGCTCATGCTCTCCGGCACCGTGCTCGTGCTCGTCGTCCTCATTGCGTTCGGCTCGACGTCCGGTGGCAAGCCGGGGCAAGTCTATGTCCCGCCGCATCTCGGCACGGGCGGCAAGATCGAGCCCGGTGAACTGAAGCCCGGTGAATCAAAATAAGCTGGTCAGGTGACATGCGCCCTGCAGCCCCCGCCATCACGATCCCGACGACGCTTGCCGGAGCGCCCTGGCTCGAGCGTCCGGAGACGCGCGCGGTGCTTGCGGCGCTGGCCGCAGCGGGACATGAATCGCGCATCGTCGGCGGCACCGTGCGCAATGCCTTGCTCGACGAGCCCGTTACCGACATCGACATCGCGACGACGGCGAAGCCCGACGAAGTGATGGCGGCCGCGAATGCTGCCGGCCTGCAGGCCATCCCGACAGGCGCGAGCCATGGCACCGTCACGGTCGTCGCCAATCACGTACCCTTCGAGGTCACGACACTGCGCGAAGACGTCGAGACGTTCGGACGGCACGCGCGCGTCGCTTTCACGGCCGACTGGGCGGCGGACGCGCGCCGGCGCGACTTTACGATCAACGCGCTCTACTGCGATGCCGACGGCGCGATCAGCGATCCTGTAGGCGGTCTTCCCGATCTCGCCGCGCGGCGCGTCCGTTTCATCGGCGATGCCCGAGCGCGCATTCGCGAGGACGCACTGCGCATCCTGCGCTTCTTCCGCTTTCATGCGCGCTACAGCACGGGGCCGGTCGATGCCGAAGGTCTCGCGGCGTGCGCCGACGAGCACCACATGCTCGCGCATCTTTCCGCAGAGCGCGTGCGCGCGGAGCTCTTGAAGCTGCTCGAGGCGCCGGGTGCCGCAGAGATGATTGCGGTCATGGCGACGCATGGCTTCCTCGTCGCGATCCTCGGTCGCGCGCCGCGCATCGGCACACTCACGCGGCTCGTCGCGCAGGATGGCGAACGCAAGCGGTCGGCCGATCCGCTGCTGCGCCTTTCCGTGCTCGCCGTTGCCGTGGAGGAGGATCGCGCGCATCTCGCGGAGCGCTTGCGTCTGTCACGCGAGGAAGCACGCGCGCTCGTCGTCATCGATCCGCGGCTGATGGCACTTGCCGCACTCGACGATCGCGAACGCCGCCGCGCGCTCTATGCCTCAGGCGTGGATAGCTGGCGGCGCATGGTCATGGCGGGCTGCGCCAGTGCCGAAAGCGCCGCCGACGTCGCGGCATGGGAGATGCTCGCCGCGCTGCCCGGGCAATGGTCAGTACCCGAGTTTCCGCTCGGCGGGCGGGACGCGCTCGCGCTCGGCCTTGCGCCGGGACCGGCCGTCGGCGCCCTCCTCGCCGAGATCGAGGCCGAGTGGATCGCGGGCGACTTCGCCCTCGATACCGAGGGGCTGCGGGCGCGCCTTGCCGCGCGCGCACGCGATTCTCACTGAACAGGCACGCGTTGTGCTCGCGCGAACCCTATCCATTCCGGAAGCTTATGAAGTGAAAAGCAGATTCGATCGCAACGCGGATGCGGGCCTATACGCGGCACCGGCGTGAAGCAACCTTATATGACCCGATCGACCTTTGAATCTGTGGATAACTCATTTCCGCCTTAGTCTGTTTATGGACGAACGCAGTGGATAAAATTACAAGGGGATTACTGGATATCTCGTTCGGCAATTCCCCCTCTCCCCCTGAGCGCCAGCGAGATTGTAAAGCCCCGGCTTGCCACGCCGGGGCTTTTTCTTTCGCGCCCTGAGCGCCTCAGCAGCCCATCCTCTCCGCCAGTTCCTCGAAGCCATCGACGACGAGATCGCACGCCGGATTGGGCGTCGGATCGGGCGGACCGGCCGGCCCCCATTCGAGCGGGCGTTTCACGAAACAGGTCTTCATGCCTTCCTTGCGCGCCGCGTCGAGATCGAAGTTGTGGCACGCGACCATCAGGATTTCGGCCGGCTTCAACTGCAGCAGCTTGGCCGTTGCCTGATATGCTTCGGGCCGCACTTTGTAGACGCCCAGCATCTCGCAACTGATGATGCAGTCCCACGTGATGCCGTTGCGCCGCGATACATCGATCACGAGGCGCGGCGTCAGCAGCGTGAAGGACACGCACGGGAGCTTCGCCCGCAGCCGGTTCAGTCCCGGCACGAAGTCCGGCCAGGCATCGAGCGCGAACCAGGCGCGCCAGATTTCGTCGCGCTCCTCCTTCGTCAGCGCGCCGAGGCCGAAGTCCTGCACGACGCGGTCGAGCTGATCGCGGTGCACGTCGTCGAAATTGAAGCGCGGCCCGAGCTGATTGACGATCGTCCCGAGCGAACGGCGCCGGTACTCGTTCGTTGCCGCCACCCAGTCGGCCTTGAGCCCGCGCCTGCCGGCGACCTCGGCCATGACCCGCGAGAGACCGCCATGCCAGTCGAGCACCGTCCCGCCCGTATCGAATGTCAGCGCTTTGATGCCGTCCATTGTTGTAGCTCCTTGATTGTCAAGGCCATCCTACACAAATCCACGGCTGCCACACCGGCCCTCAGCAGCCCATTTGGCTCGCACCTGCCATCGGCTACCTTCTGGCCATGACAAAACCGATTCTCGCAGGCGCCCCGCCCGCCGGCCCGACGTTTGTGCACCTCAAGGTGCATTCGGCCTATTCGCTGCTCGAAGGCGCCCTGCCGATCGGTGCGCTCGCCAAACGCGCGGCCAAGCTCGGCTTTCCGGCGCTCGCGCTCACGGACACGAACAATCTCTTCGGCGCGCTCGAGTTCTCGGACAAGCTCGCGGGCAGCGGCATCCAGCCGATTGTCGGCATCAGCCTCGCCGTCGACTTCGAGGAAGTCGACCGATCCGGCCCCGGCATCGCCGGGCTGCCGGCCCTGCCGGCTCCGCATCGCGACGGCCTGCTCGCGCTCCTCGCGATGAGCGAGATCGGCTACGGCAATCTGCTGAAGATCGCGAGCCGCGCACACATGGGCACGAGCGATGGCGAAGCGCCCTACGCCAGGATCAGCCATATCGCCACGCACGCGGAGGGCCTGATCGCGCTCACGGGCGGACCCGACGGCCCGATCGACAAGGCGATCGCCGACAATCACGCGGCCATCGCATCGGCGCGCGTGAAGAAGCTCAAAGACATCTTCGGCGACCGCCTCTATGTCGAGCTTCAGCGGCACGGCACCCCGCAGGAAAAACTCGTCGAGCCGCAGCTCATCGATCTCGCCTACGACGAGGACCTGCCGCTCGTCGCAACCAACGAATGCTACTTCGCCGAGCCCGGCGACTACGAGGCGCACGACGCCCTGCTGTGCATCGCCGAGGGCCGCTATCTCAATGAGGACGATCGCCGTCGCCTGACGCCGGAGCATTCCTTCAAGAGCGCCGAGGCCATGGCCAAGGTGTTCGCCGATCTGCCCGAGGCGCTGGCGAGCACGGTCGAGATCGCGCGGCGCTGCGCGTATCGTCCGCGCGGCCGCAAACCCATTCTGCCGAACTTCGTGAAGACCAAGGCTGACGCGACGGCCGAAGAGCGCGCCGAAGCAGAGGACGCGGAGTTTGCGCGCCAGGCCGAGGAAGGGCTCGTCAAGCGGCTCGAAATGAACCCGCTCGCACCGGGCTTCACCAGGGAGGACTACGAGAAGCGCCTGCAGTACGAGATCGGCATCATCAAGGGAATGAAATTCCCGGGTTACTTCCTGATCGTTGCAGACTTCATCAAATGGTCCAAGGCGAACGGCATTCCCGTCGGGCCGGGCCGTGGCTCGGGCGCGGGCTCACTCGTTGCCTGGGCGCTCACCATCACGGATCTCGATCCGCTGCGTTTCGGGTTGCTGTTCGAGCGCTTTCTCAATCCCGAGCGCGTCTCGATGCCGGACTTCGACATCGACTTCTGCCAGGACCGGCGCGACGAAGTCATCCGCTATGTGCAGGACAAGTACGGCCACGATCGCGTGGCACAGATCATCACGCACGGAAAGCTGCAGGCGCGCGCCGTGCTGCGCGACGTCGGCCGCGTTCTGCAGATGCCGTACGGGCAGGTCGACCGCCTCTGCAAGCTCGTGCCGAACAATCCCGCCAATCCGGTGTCGTTGCCGGACGCCATTGCCGGCGAGCCCAAGCTGCAGGAGGAGCGGGACAACGAGCCCGTCGTCGCACGTCTGCTCGAAATCGCGCAGAAACTCGAAGGTCTCTATCGCCACGCGTCGACGCACGCCGCCGGCATGGTGATCGGCGACCGCCCGCTCGACGAGCTGGTGCCGGTATATCGTGATCCGCGCTCGAACATGCCGGTCACGCAGTTCAACTGGAAGTACGTCGAAGCTGCGGGCCTCGTGAAGTTCGACTTCCTCGGACTGAAGACGCTGACCGTTCTGCAGAAGGCGCTGGAGCTGATCGAACGCGGCCACGGCATCAAGATCGATCTCGCGACGCTGCCCGTCACCGATACGAAGGCCTACGAGCTTCTCGCCAAGGCCGATACGGCGGGCGTGTTCCAGCTCGAAAGTACGGGCATGCGCGAGAGCTTGAAGCGCCTGAAGCCCGACCGTCTCGAAGACATCATCGCCATGGTGGCGCTCTATCGCCCCGGCCCCATGGACAACATCCCGACGTACATCAATCGCAAGCACGGCGACGAGCCCGTCGACTACCTGCATCCGATGCTCGAAGGCATTCTCAAGGAAACCTACGGCGTCATCATCTACCAGGAGCAGGTCATCCAGATCGCGCAGGTCATGGGCGGCTACTCGCTCGGCCA
>JAEWIJ010000102.1 GCA_023387235.1 Pseudomonadota bacterium | reverse complement strand
TCGAGAGCCTGGAGGATGAAAACCGTAAACCCGCCGCCCGCTGCGCGCGTGGCGGCTCACGCGGTAAACGGCGCGCCCGTGATGGGATCGAGCCGCGGCAGGCCGACCTTGGCAATATGCTCGGCGGCGCCGTGGAGATCGGACGTCCTGTCGCGCCGGAGGTCGGCCGTTTGCCCCTGCGGATAGGCACCGACGACGGAGAGATCATCGCTCATATCGAGGCGGCAATGGCCGACCCCGGCTGGGATCAGGACGGCATCACCGGCCTTCACCTCGATGTGCGGCCCATTGGGCCCGCCGAACTGCACGAGCGCCCGCCCACGGGCGATCCCGAGCACCTCGTGCGCCGTCGCATGGTAGTGCTGGAAGGGATAAATGCCGTTGATCCACGCATCGCCCCAGCCATTGGCCGCGAAGTGGCGGATGATGGCCCGTTCCGGCTCGCCGCCGGCGAGATCGAGCGCGCCGCGATAGGCCATGAACGAGAGCGTCGGGTTGTTCGGAATGCGCCCGTCGGGATCGAACTTCAGCCTCTCGATGGTCATGGCGACCGCTCCTGCGCTCGGCAACGTCTTTCACAATGAGTGAGGCAGCAACGCCGGCTCCGCACGAAGAGTTGCCGATCTCCGCACGTGCGAAGCCGATGGATGACAGGTCCCACATTAGCTGATCTTATGACCCCGCGCCGCGCCGTTCGCCGCGCCGGAAGTCACCCAGTCATCGACAGACATGGCCACTCAGACCGCATCGTCCGGCCTCGGGGACGTTACTGCCCGCCAGTGGCTCATCCTGCTGATGGTGCAGCTCTGCACGCTCCTCTTCGGCATGACGATCACGATGGCCAACGTGGTCCTGCCGCAGATCAAGGGCTCGATGTCGGCAACCCAGGATCAGATTGCCTGGGTGATCACGTTCAATCTCATCGCGACCGCCATCGGCACGCCGCTCGTCGGCTGGCTGGCAGGCCGGTTCGGCTGGCGCGCGGTCATGTTCGGCTCGACGCTGGGCTTCACCATCTCGTCGCTGCTTTGCGCCTTCGCGACCAGCCTCGAAACGCTCATCCTGTTCCGCATCGGACAGGGGCTGTTCGGCGCGCCCATCATGCCCATGGGGCAGGCGATCATCCTCGCGACATTCCCGCGCCACATGCACGCGATGGTCATGATGATCTGGGGCATCGGCGGTGTGCTCGGCCCCGTTACCGGGCCGCTCGTCGGCAGCTACATCAGCGAGCTGTACGGCTGGCGCATGTCGTTCCTGATGATCGTCCCGCCAGGTATCCTCGCGAGCATCTGCACGTGGTTTGCCCTCTCGCAGCACACATCCCGCGAGAACCGCCATTTCGACTGGACCGGCTTTATCGCCCTCTCCGTCGCCATCGCCGCGGCGCAGCTCATCATGGACCGCGGCAATCGCCTCGACTGGTTCGACTCGACCGAGATCTGGATCGAGCTGCTGGTGGCCGTCGTGGCCTTCTGGATATTCATCGTCCACACGTTCAGCGCGAAGAAGCCCTTTCTCGATCCCACACTCCTGCTCGACCGCAATTTCGCGCTGGGTCTCATCATCGCGTTCGTCATGGGCGCGCTGGGCTTCACTGCCATGGCACTTTTCCCGGGTCTGCTGCACGACCTGCGCGGCTATCCGGACAGCTCCATCGGCCTTCTGCTCGCTGCGCGCGGTCTCGGGAACTGGGCCTCGTTCTTCATCATCGTTCCCATGACGCGGCTCTACCCGCGCACGACGCTCGCCATCGGCCTCGCATGCCAGGCCGTCGCCGGCCTTGGCATGGCGCACCTCGACATCAATCTCACGGATTTCGACGTCTTCTGGACCAACGCGCTGCAGGGCTTCGGCTTCGGCCTCGCCTTCACGCCCATGTCCGTGCTCGCCTTCGCCACGCTCGATAAGGGACGCATCACCGACGGCATGTCCGTCTTTCATCTCGTGCGTAATTTCGGATCGAGCCTCTTCATCTCGCTCTCGATCGTCGTGCTCGTCCGTTCGACGGCGGCGAGCTACTCGACCTTCACCGAGCACATCTCGCCGTTCAATCGTGTGCTCGCTTTTCCGGGCTCCGTCGGCCTCTGGAATCTCGAGAGCCAGGGCGGCCTGCTCGCGCTCGCCGGCGAGTTGCAGCGACAGGCGGCCATGATCGGTTATATCAATGCGTTCTATCTGTTCGCGATCACGGCGGCGCTCTCGGTGCCGGTGGCCTTCCTGATGCGCGACGTGCCGCGTGATCGCACGGACTAATGCGGAGATCCCAATGACCGATCAGCCGACAAGCCTGAGATCCATCGTCCCGATTCTATTCGTGCGCGATGTGCCCGCGAGCGCCGCCTACTACCGCGATAAGCTCGGCTTCGAAATCGACTTCCTGTACGGCGAGCCGCCCTTCTATGGGGCCGTATCCCGCGATGAGGTCTGCCTGCACATGCGCTGCGTTCACACGCCGAATTTCGCCGAGCTGGCGGCGCGGGAAGTCTCCCTGATCCTCGCAAGCATCGAGGTTGCCGATGTCCATGCACTGTTCAAGGAAATCGAGGGGCGCGGCGCCGAAATTGCCGAGCCGCCCTCCCACAAGCCCTGGGGCGGCACCGACTTCCACGTCCGCGACCCGGACGGGAACGTCATTTCGTTCGTGACCTACGACCACCCTGCCACACCGTGACCCTGGCCCCCATATAGTGGTATACGCACGCACGATTCAGGTACCTGGAGGCCGAATTCCGTGAATGACGAAAGCCCGACCGCGGTCGTGGCGCCCGCCGAGACCCGCGCCCGCCCCGGTGGCGAGATCGCGCGCGAGGTCGCCCGCCGGCGCACGTTCGCGATCATCTCGCATCCCGACGCGGGCAAGACCACGCTGACCGAGAAGCTGCTGCTTTTCGGCGGCGCGATCCAGCTCGCCGGCCAGGTGCGCGCCAAGGGTGACCGCCGCCGCACGCGCTCGGACTGGATGGCCATCGAGCGCGCGCGCGGCATCTCGGTCGTGACGTCGGTCATGACCTTCGAGTACCGCGATACGGTGTTCAACCTGCTCGACACGCCGGGCCACGAGGACTTCTCGGATCACACCTACCGCACGCTGACCGCGGTCGATGCCGCGATCATGGTGATCGACGCGGCGCGCGGCATCGAGGCGCGCACGCGCAAGCTCTTCGAGATCTGCCGTCTGCGCGATATCCCGATCATCACGTTCATCAACAAGATGGATCGCGAGAGCCAGGAGCCGCTGGAACTTCTCGATGAGATCGAGAAGACGCTCGCGCTCGACACCGCCCCCATGGTCTGGCCCATCGGCCGCGGGCGCGATTTCCGCGGCACGTACGATCTGCACTCCAAGCGCATTGCGCGGCTCGATGAGGATCCGGACGGCATCGCGACGTCGGGCCCCGCCGATCCGGTCATCGACACGCTGCTCGACAGCGACACGGCGGCGCGCTGGCGCGAGGAGATGGATCTCGTCGAAGGCGCCTGCGGGCAGTTCGATGTCGAGGCCTTCCAGCACGGCACGCTGACGCCCGTCTACTTCGGCAGCGCGCTCAAGAATTTCGGCGTCCGCAATCTGCTCGATGCGCTGGTCGCGCACGCGCCGCCCCCGCGCGCGCAAAAGGCATCCACGCGTACGGTCGAGGCGACCGAGCCGACCATGAGCGGCGTCGTCTTCAAGATCCAGGCAAACATGGACCCGAACCACCGCGACCGCATTGCCTTCATGCGCGTCTGCTCGGGCAAGCTCACGCGCAACATGCGCGTCAAGGTCGTGCGCACGGGCAAGACCATGGCGCTGACGTCGCCGCAGTTCTTCTTCGCGCAGGATCGCTCGATCGCGGAGGAAGCCTTTGCCGGCGATGTGGTCGGCATTCCCAATCGCGGCACGCTGCGGATCGGCGACGCGCTCACCGAAGGCGAGGATTTGAAGTTCCTCGGCATCCCGAGCTTCGCGCCTGAGATCCTGCGCCGCATCCGGCTCGAGGATGCCATCCGCGCCAAGAAGCTGCGTGAGGCGCTCCAGGAAATGGCGGAGGAAGGCGCCGTACAGCTTTTCCTGCCCGTCGATGGCTCGCAGCCGATCGTCGGCTGCATCGGCGCGCTCCAGCTCGATGTTCTCTCGGATCGGCTGCACAACGAGTATGGACTGCCCGTCGGCTTCGATCCCGCGCCTTGCGATACCGTGCGCTGGATTTCGGCCGAGAGCCGCGCCGATCTCGACAAGTTCATCGAGCGCAACAGGTTGCAGATCGCCGAGGACCTGGACGGCGATCCCGTGTTCATGGCGCAATCGGCCTTCACGCTGAACTGGATCGAGGAGCGTTCGCCGGAGGTGAAATTCTCGGATCTGAAGATGACGACCGTCTGAGGGCGCCGCCCCTAGCGCCGTGCACGCTCCCACGGCACGACGAGCAGGCCGCCGATGAGCATCGCGGCACCGCCGATGGCGAAGATCAGCACGTGGCTCATGGTCGCCTCGTAGATCTGCGGCAGGATGGCGCCCGCGACCACCGCACCTGCCGAGCTCGAAAGGATCATGGCGCGCATGAGCCGCGGCATGTGCTCGGCATCGGCGAGATCGCGTACGCGCGCCGCCATGAGCGCCGAGAGCCCCGGCTGCGCACCGAAGAGCACCGACGAGAGCAGGAGCACGCCGCCGGCACTGCTGACGAGCGGCGCGCCGATCCCGAGACCGAGCGCGATGAACGAAAGCGGCAGCGCCATCGCCGTGCCGAGCCAGAGCCCCAGCGCCGCCATCGACCAGGGTCCGGCAATCGAGGCCACGCCGACGATGCTCCAGTGAAAGCCGCCTTCGGCCATGCCGAGAGCGAGCCCGCGCGCGAGATAGTCGACCCAGTAGAGCGTGTGCGGCACGATCGCGACCGAAAAGAAGAAATAGCTCGCGAGCAGCAGCCATAGCGGCCACGACCAGGGGCTCGGACCGGCAGCGGCGCCACGCGCGTGCGCGGGGCTCGGCGTTGTTGCCGCTTGCGGCGCGCCACGCCAGCCCCAGATCGCGAGGCACATGGCGGCAAACCCACATGCCGCGAGCCCGAGCCATGCCGCAAACAGACTGTGCGCAAGCAGGCGCGGGACGAGAATGCCGGTTATGAATATCGCGAGGCCCACGCCGGCAAAGACGAAGCTCGCCGCGACCGGGCGGCGTCCTGATGGCGCCGTCGCCGCGATGAGCGCAAGGCACATCACCATGATGATGCCGGAGGTGATGCCGACGAGACCGCGCCAGAAGCCGAGCCACGCAAAGCCGAGCGGGGCGGCCGACGCCACGAGCGCGATCACCGAGAGCACCGCTGCGATCGCAAGCGTGCGCACAGCGCCTAATCGCGCGCTCAGCCATACCGAAATGAGCGCGCCCAAGGCGAAGCCCGCGAAATTCAGCGCGCCAACGCGCCCCGCCTCCAGTGCCGTCAGCTCGCCGGAGGAAATGAGCGCGGGTACCATCGCCGTATAGGAGAACCGGCCGAGGCCGATCCCGATGAACATCCCGCCGCCGCCGCCGAGCGCAACGCGCCGCCATGCGGGCCAGCCGTCCGAGCTTGCGCCCGCCTCATGCGGCGGCTTGGCCGCCGCGTGATCCGTCATCGGGCAAGCTCCTGATCGACCTTCCCGATGACGTAGGCCCATTTCTCGCGCTGAGCCGTGACGAGGGCCTCCATGCGGTCGCGCAGGCGCGTCAAGGCCGCACAATCCGGCGTCGGCGCCGCCGATCCCTCGGCGCCCATGCGCTCGATGTCGGCGAGGAGCGCACTCGACTGCTTGTCGTAGGCGTCCGTCTTCTCGTCCTGCACGATCGGCGCGGCGAGCTTGAGGAACTGATCGTGCGCCCAGCCGCGCTTGTCCTTGAGCTCGCGTAGCCGTGCCTGGAAAAGCGGGCGGTTCTTGCTGGTCAGATCACGAAGCGCCGCCGCGGACTGGTCCACCACCGATTCGAAGGCCTCGCGCGTGCAGCCCGCGCCCTGGCTCATCGCCGGCCCGCCGAGCGAAAGAACGAGGGCGAGCGGCAAGAGGACGAGGCCAGCAACCATCGCGGGGACGCGCGTCGCCGCATCCCCTGCAAAATCCCCTCGTGTTGCCCAGCTGCGCCGCAAACCCCAACTCCCACCATCATCGGAAGCGCCTGCTCCCGCTGTCCCTCACCCGTGGCCTCGGCCACAAGCGCGCGAATGTAGCTTTGTTCCGCCGATCACGGAATAGCGGTCGCGCGACCGCGCTGCCGGGCCGCCAATACGATCAACACGCCGCAAATCAGCATGAGCGCGAACCAGAGATCGCCAAAGCGGCTGTAGAGCGTTGGCGCCATGGCCGGCGGCACACGGGCATCGATGACGCCGACCACATCCAGCTCGAGCCGATGCAGAATGCGGCCGCGGCCATCCACGACCGCGGAAATGCCGTTGTTGGCAACCCGCAGCAGCGGCAGGCCCTCCTCGACCGCCCGCACGCGCGCCTGATGAAGATGCTGGCGCGGGCCGGTCGTGTTGCCGAACCAGCCATCGTTGGTGACATTCAGAAGGAAGCTCGGGCGCTCGCTGCCTTGGATGATCGCGCGCGGAAAGATCGCCTCGTAGCAGATGAGCGGCGCGAAAGCCGGCGCATTCGGCAGCGCCATGAGCGGACGCGGGCTCGGGCCGACCGTGAAGCCGCCGCGCCGCCGCGTCAGGGGTTCGAGACCGATGGCGTCGAGCCAGGCATTGAGCGGCAGATACTCGCCGAAGGGCACGAGGTGGATCTTGTCATAAATCGCGGCCGGCTTCCCGCCCGCGCCGAACGCGATCAGGCTGTTGTACAGACGGCGCTGGACCTCGGGACGGCTCGGATCGGGCGGATCGGCGCGCAGCGCGCCCGAGATGAGATGTGCTCCCGCCGGCAGCACATTGCCGATGAGCTCGAGTGCTTTCGGCGAGTCGAGCGGCAGGAAGGGCATGGCCGCCTCCGGCCAGATCACGAGATCGACGCCGGCCGCGCCATCCTCGACATCGGCGGCGTTCCGCGCCGTCAGCGCAAGATGCAGGTCGAAGATGCGGCGCTGGTGCTCGGACTGCCACTTCTCGCGCTGGGGTATGCTCGGCTGTACGAGGCGGACGCGCGGCCCCTCCCCTACCCCCGCAGGCTCGGTGAGTCTCCAATGACCATAGGTCATGAGCACGACGATCGTCGCTACCATGATCGCCGCGCCGCGCCACACCATGCCATCGGCCCACGCGACCAGCGGCGCCGCCAGCACGAACACGGCGATGATGCTCAGACCATAGATGCCGACCAGTCCCGCCGACTGCATGAGGCTCTCGGGATAGGTGAGCGCATAGCCGATCACATTCCACGGAAAGCCCGTGAGCACGTGGCCGCGCAGCCATTCCGCGGCGCCGATCGCGAGCGCCAGCGCCAGCACGCGCATGAGGCCCGGCCGCCACGCGAGTGACGCAACCGCTGCCGCGCCGGCCCAGAAGAGCGCGAGCCCCGCCGGCATGAGCGTCACCGCAAGCGGAATGAGGATTGCGAACTTCTCGGCCTCGACGAGAAAGGCCTCGCCGATCCAGAAGAGGCCGGCGAAGAAATAGCCGAACGCGAATAGCCAGCCGACGAGCGCCGCCTGCACCGCGGGTCGCTGGCGCCATGTGTTTCCAGCTCCGCGCTGGATCGCACCGTCGAGCAGCCACACGAGCGCCGGCAGTGTCAGGATGAGCACCGGCCACAGGAAAAACGGCGCCATGGCGAGGACGGAAAGCGCACCCGCCGACGTCGCCAGCGCCACCCGCTGCCACCCGGCGCGCGTGCGCACCCAGCCGGCTAATCGCTCGATCTGCATGGGGATGCCGGCGCCTACTCGTGGCCCTCCTCGATGAGCTGCGTGCGCAGCTCCGTCTTGAGGATCTTGCCATAGTTGTTCTTCGGCAGGGCCGTGACGAAGCGATAGCCCCGCGGGCGCTTGTAGCGGGCGATATTGTCGAGACAGAGCCCGTCGAGCTCGCCCGCCTCCACCTGCGCCTCGGGCCGCCGCACGACATAGGCGATGACCTCCTCGCCCCAGTCGCCATGCGGACGCGAGACGACGGCCGCCTCGAGCACGCCAGGATGCGTCAGCAGGATTTCCTCGATCTCGCGCGCATAGATGTTCGAGCCACCCGAGATGATCATGTCCTTGGAGCGGTCCTTGATCGTGAGAAAACCCTCGGCATCCATGGCCCCGAGATCGCCCGTCCAAAGCCAGCCGTCGCGCAGCGCTTTCGCATTCGCTTCCGGATTCGCCCAGTAGCCCTTCATGACGGCGTCGCTGCGCGTCACGATCTCGCCGATCTCGCCGCGCGGCAGCTCGCGGCCGGCCTCGTCGACGACCCTGATCGCACAGCCCGTGCGCGCAATGCCCGTCGATCCGAGCCGCTCGTCGAAACGCGGATGATCGCTCTCGGCGTGCATCCATTTGGGCAGGCCCGAGATGGTCATCGGCGCCTCGCCCTGGCCGAAGAGCTGGTAGAATTTCGGTCCGAAGACCTCCATCGCACGCTTGATATCGGCGACGTACATCGGCGCGCCGCCATAGCTGATCGTCCGGAGATTGCGCGTGTCGGCCGATCCCGCGAGCGGATGCGTCACGAGGCGCGTGACCATGGTCGGCGCCGCGAACATGGCGACGTTCGAATGGGACGGCAGCGCCTTCAGAATGCGCTCGGGCTCGAAGGAGCCGGGAATGATGACGTTGTGCCCGCCGCGCGCGACAAAAGCGACAGCCCAGCAACCCGAGCCATGCGACAGCGGCGCCGCGTGGAAGCATGTATCGCGATGATCGATATGATCGATGTCGGTGCAGTAGGCGTGCGCGCAGAAGAGCAAATTGCGATGGCTCAGGATCGCGCCCTTGGGACGGCCCGTCGTGCCGCTCGTGTAGAACAGCCACGCCTCGTCCTCGATGCCCGTCGGCGCCACGCGCTGAGGCTCGCCTTCGAGCAGCGCCGCGTGATCGCGCGATCCGGTTACGACGACCGGCGGCATGGATGCGCCGTTCGGCAGGTCGGCAAGCTGCGCCGCCTTATCGGGTGTCACGACGCAGAGCTTCGCGCCGGCGTTGTCGAGGATCCACTGCAGCTCGCGGGCATGGAGCTTCGCATTGATCGGAACGGCCACCAGCCCTGCCCGCCAAGCCCCGAGCATGATGGGCAGATACTCCAGGCAATTCTCCATCCAGATGCCGACCCTGTCGCCGGCCTTCAGGCCATGACGCGCCCCCAGCGCACCAGCAATGCGCGCGACCTGATCCTCGAGCGCGGCGTAGGAAAGTGAGCGGCCTTCCTCCGTGATCGCGGGCCGGTCCGGCTGGAATTCAGCCACCCGCTGCAGTGTGTAGGACAGGTTCATGCCGTCTCCCTCGCCGTTTTCCGCTCGTTGGAACCGGGGCGCGTCTTCGGTCCGCCCCGCTCGCGCTCGTTATAGCCCGATTGACCGCGTCATGGCGCACCAAAGCAGCACGGCTCGGTTCCGCCCGAACGGCATTCGCGCTCCCTTGACAGCCCCCGCTCCCGCCGCCGGGATAGTCCGCTCGCCCATTCTTGAGTATGCCGCCCGGCGGCAGCTGCTATAGGTTTCCGGCAGCGCGGACTTCGGGCGGCGAGCTTAGGTCAAGAGGCGGATGAAACTGGTCATTTTCGATTGCGACGGCACATTGATCGACAGCCAGCACGCCATCTACGGCAGCATGTCGCTGGCCTTCGGCGCAAATGGCCTCGCCGCGCCGAGCCGCGCCGAGGTGCTCGGCATCGTCGGGCTCTCCCTACCGCAGGCCCTCGCCGTGCTCGCGCCGCGCGAAAGCGAAGCCGTGCGCCACCAGATCATCGACGCCTACAAGAGCGGCTTCGTCGGCGTTCGCGCGCAGCCGGACCACCAGGAATCGCTCTACAATGGTATTTCCGCGGCCGTCACCGCGCTCGCGGCGCGCCCGGATCTCGTGCTCGGCATCGCGACCGGCAAATCGAAGCGTGGGGTTGCCCGCCTGCTCACACAGGAAGGCTGGGAAGGCCATTTCGTGACCATCCAGACGGCCGACGATCATCCCTCGAAGCCGCATCCTTCGATGATCCTGAAGGCCATGGCCGAGACGGGCGCCGCGCCACATGAAACCCTCATGATCGGCGATACGACCTACGACATGGAGATGGCGCTGAATGCCGGCGTCGGCGCCATCGGCGTCGGCTGGGGCTATCATGCCGGCGAACGCCTGATCGATGCCGGCGCCGAGCTTGTCGTCAAAGAGGGCACGGGACTGCTCGACGCCATCGACCGCCAGTTGGCCGCCCGACAGGAGGGCCCCCCGCGATGAGCGACGCCCGCCAGCCCCCCAAGCGCTTCTATACGGATGTGACGGTCGCGGCCCGCGGTGGCGGCCATGCCGTGCATCTGGATGGCCGGGCACTAAGGACGCCGGGCAAGCTGGTCCTGGTGCTCCCCACGGCCCCAATGGCCGAGGCCATTGCGGCCGAATGGGCGGCGCAGGGATCGACGATCGATCCCATGAGCATGCCGCTCACTCGCCTCGCCAATAGCGTCCGCGATCAGGTGGAAGGGCGCGAGCCCGAGGTTCGTGCGGATATCGCCAAGTACGCCGGCAGCGATCTTCTCTGCTATCGCGCCGACGGTCCTGCCGAGCTGGTCGTCCTGCAGGCGGCGACGTGGGATCCGCTGCTCGACTGGGCACGCAAGATGGTCGGCGCCGATCTCGCCGTCTGTTCGGGGATCATGCCCGTCGATCAGACGGCCGCGTCTCGTGCGGCGGTCGAAGCGGCGGTGGCAAAGCTCGATTCCTTCCGGCTGGCTTCCGCGCATGTCATGACGACGCTGCTCGGCTCGGTCGTCCTCATGCTCGCAACCGAGGCTGGGCGCCTGACGCCCGAGGAGGCCTGGAAGGCCGCCCACATCGACGAGGACTGGCAGATCGCGAAGTGGGGCGAGGATGCCGAGGCCGCGCGGCGGCAGGAAAAGAGAAAGACCGAGTTCCTCGCCGCCGTCCGCCTGATCCGATTGCTCGATCCGTCCGCGTGAGCCGGCCTCAGGAGGTGAGGCGCAGGTTGTTGAGCTCCGTCGCGATGGCGCGGAAGGCAGCGCGAAGCATTGCACCATCGGTCGCTTCGAAGAAGCCCCCCGATGCACTGGCGCATTCACGCAGCATGTCGAGCGCCGCCGAGGGCGCCTGGAAGCCGATCGCATAGACGCGAATGTCTTGCGCTCTCATGGCCGCGCAAGTGTCCTCCGCGAGGGTCGTCGCCTGGCGGGCCATCGCGGAGGCGTCGCCGCCGTTGACGCCGCCGATCGTGTTGTAGATTCCGTCCGTCATCACGACGACCGCCTTGATCGTCTTGCCGTCCCGATACGGCGCCGGCTTGGAGTTCGTCGGCCAGATACCGCCCCACTCCGGCGACACGAGATACCAGCCCCAGGCCGTGCCGAGATGGCCGGCCGTGGTGCCGCCGTCGGTGTAGCCTTCGACCGTGCTGAGCAGGACGTCCTTGTCGTCGCTGAGCGGAAGAATAGCGGCATTGCTCGGGCAGGACTGGATGCTGCGGCCGCTCAGGTCCTCGCGAACTTTGAACGCGAGGGCACCCGCCGCCGGCGCCTCGCTCGCCTGATCGGCAAGATTGCGGCGCTCGTAGACGCAGCCGTCGCGCGAGCGGCCATCGCTGACGGCGGCTGCGTACGTGCCGGCGTTCACGCCCGCGGAGAACGGCGCCAGGCCGACGCGGACCTTGTTCGTCGTCCCCTCGTCGGGAAGCATGATGTCGAGGAGATCCTTGACGGCGATCTTGAGGTCGGCGAGGCGGGCACCACGCATGGAGCCCGT
>JAEWIJ010000094.1 GCA_023387235.1 Pseudomonadota bacterium | reverse complement strand
GGGGGCGCACGATCCCGCCCGTCCGGCTCTTGGGGGCGGCCGCCCCCAAGGGCCAGCCCTCATCTCGATCCGATTCGATGTCGAGAAAAGCGCCGCCACCAACATGCAAGGGGCGGGAGCTTGCGCTGACGTTTGCGTATGTCGCCGCCCCTCACCCTAGCCCTCTCCCCGCGCGCGGGGAGAGGGGACGATGATCGCACTCGCGGCGATGTCGCAACTAAACCGTCGGCCGCACCGTGAAACCGGGCGCTACGGCTTCGTCCTCCGTCAGCACCTCGACGCGATCGACACGGGACGCCGTCGGACCTGCGCGACAACGCGCAACGAGCTCATCTACGGCATCACCGGCACCCGAGACGACGGCTTCCACGCCACCATCGCGGCGATTGCGCACCCAGCCGTCGAGGCCGAGCGCGACGGCACTACGCTCGACGAACACGCGGTAGCCGACGCCCTGTACGCGCCCTTCGATCCTGAGCCGTACGGTGCGCGTGACGCTCACGCCATCTCCGTCAGTAGCCGGCGGCCATGCCGTCCTTGCGCGGGTCCGAAGCGCCGACGAGCACGCCGTTTGCATGATTCATCTCGACGATCTGTCCGCCCCCCCAGGGTGAGTCCGCGTACACGGTCTTGTGCCCCTTCGCGGTCAGGCCCTCGAAGACCGACTTCGGCATGGATGCCTCGATCTTGATCTCGTCGTCCTCGAAGAAGGCACGCGGATGATCGAGCGCCGCCTGCGGGTCCATGCCGTAGTCGAGCATGTTCGTCATGACGTAGGCGTGCCCCATGGGCTGGAAGTTCGCACCCATGACGCCGAAGGAGAGCCACGGCTTGTCGCCCTTGAAGGCCATGGCGGGGACGAGGGTGTGCATGGGGCGCTTGCCGGGCGCGATGCAGTTCAGGTGCTTCGGATCGAGCACGAAACCCTGGCCGCGGTTGTGCAGCACGATGCCGCTCTTGCGCGTGACGATGCCGGTGCCGAAAGCCGAGAAGAGCGAGTTGATGAACGAGACGGCCATGCCGTTGCCGTCGACGACCGTGAGGTAGGTCGTGTCGTTGCCGGCAGGCTTCGGCACCGAGCCGAGATCGACGCGCTTCGAGCGGTCGATGCGTCGCGCGATCTCGTCGGCGACCGCGTCGCTCAGCATGTGCTCGACAGGCACCTTGGCCACGTCCGGATCGGCGACGAACGCGTCGCGCATGGCATAGGCCTGGCGCCCGACTTCCATCATGAGGTGATAACGCTCGGCCGAAAGCGGATCGTCGCCCGCTCCGCCGAGGCGTTCGAGCACGCGCAGCATGATGAGCGCGACGATGCCCTGATTGCTCGGTGGCAGCTCGTAGAGATCGGCGCCGCGATAGCCGACGCGGATCGGCTCCACATAGCTCGATGTCTGGTTGGCGAAATCCTCGACCGTATGGAGGCCGCCGAGCTCCTTCAGCTCCGCGACCATGTCGGCCGCGATCTCGCCGGTGTAGAAAGCATCGCGGCCCTTATCGGCAATGGCGCGCAGCGTCTTGCCGAGCTCGGGGAAGCGCACCTTCTCGCCGACCTTCGGCGCGCGGCCGCCGGGCAGGAGATGCTGCCGCGATCCTGGATGCGCCTTGAGCTTCTCTCCCAACTTGCCCCAGTCGTAGGCGACGCGCGGCGCGACAATGAAGCCGCCTTCCGCGTATTCGATGGCGCGCGCGAGCACGTCGCCGAGCGACTTCGTGCCGTAGTCCTTCATGAGGCGCGTCCAGCCGTCGATCGCGCCGGGAATTGTCACGGCGTGCGGCGATTGCACGGGAATCGATTTGATGCCCTGCTTGGCGTACCACTCGGGCGTTGCAGCTTTCGGTGCGCGGCCAGAGGCGTTGAACGCGACCGGCTTGGTGCCGGGCTTGGCGATCATGGCGAAGCAGTCGCCGCCGATGCCGGTCATGGGGTGTTCGACGACGGAGAGCACGGCCACGGCCGCGATGGCCGCGTCGATGGCATTGCCGCCCGACTTGAGCTGCTCGATGGCCGCCACGGTCGCCAGCGGGTGCGAGGTCGCACACATGGCGCGCGTGGCATAGACCGGCGAGCGGCCGGGGAAGGCGAAATTGCGCATCGAAGTCTCCTGTCGGGACAAACGGCGCCGCGGCAGGGCGCCCTTCGGAACAAGCGGGCGCGGAGCCTGCTGGTATTATGTCTACCAAGCGATGCGCGGCCCGCCAACCTCATGCGAGGCCGGGGTGTCATGCGCCGCCGCGCCGGACCTCGGGATGAGATCCGGACAGCGGGCCCGACGCTTGATGATCGCTGTTGCCTGTCCCGGTGCGCCCGGTCAGACGCCGTTGCACTTAGGCGGCAGCTCTTTGGCGCGGCGCCAGACGAAGGTCTCGCTCAGGAACTTCACGCCCATGTAGCCTTTGACCTGGAGCGTCTCGGGATTGCGCAGCTGCAACTCGAGGTCGAAGGACGAGCCCTGCTCGGGATCGTAGATCCAGCCGTTGTCCCACGAGCCGTTCGGCTGCGGCTTCACGTCGCCGATGATCTGCAGGCCGCAGATAGGCTGCGCGCGCCGGGCGGCATTCTTGTTCAGCGAGTCGCGCAGCGGCTGGCCCTTGTCGTCGTTGGGCTGCTTCATCCAGACAATGCGCCCGCATAGGTTCTTGGCCTCGGGCGTACCGGGGACAGCGTCAGGGACGCAGGGCATGATCTCGACCGCGCCGCGGCCCGTGTGATCGATCCACACGCCTTGCGGGGTCGGCACGGGGGCAGGTGGGACGGGAGCGGCGGCCTGGGCGCCTTTGCGCGGCAGCTGCTGCGCTTCGGCTGCCGGGACGGCGAGGGCGACGGCGAGCGCCGCGAGCGTCAACATGGGCAGAATGGCCGCCGGTCCGCGGCGTACCGGCCCTGTTCCGAGGGAGGTCGTGGCCATGGGTCTATCCTGTTCTGGGTTGCCGGACATGGTCCGTACAACGTTCTGCCGGTGGTAAATTCGCCAAGTATGGCAGCGGCAAGGCGACACAGGCTCCCACGGCTGCCTTGATTTTGCCTCAGGCGAGAGGGTATTCGGCGGCGTCGGCACGGCCGGGCCCTGGTGGCGCGACGGGTCGCATCGGCATGGCGGCGCCGGGTTTACTACGATTGCCGCAGGTGGCACCGGTTGGCCGCCTTCCCTATATAACGGGCTCATCAAGGGCTCCGGGCATACGTTTCCGGGGCCGCCTCCAGAATGGATGATCGGGGAACAGCCCTTTAGGGGCGGCTCGCGAGGACCACTCGAAGGTTCGCGAGCGAGGTGGGCCTTCAGGCATTGGTCGCGTCAGGCGAGGACAGTTCGGCATTCCCATGGTTTTGACGCTTGCGTTCCGTAACCTCGTCCATGACCGCGTGCGCCTGGCGGTTACGCTCATTGGTATTTTGTTTGCCATCGTGCTGGTTGCCGTTCAGCTCGGCCTCTACCAAGGCGCGCGCAAGATGATCATCTCGATGATCGACAACGCGCAGGGCGAGATCTGGATCACCGCTTTCGGTGCCAAGAGCTTCGAGGAAGCGGGACAGCTCTCGGGTCGCGAGCGCCATGCCGTGCTCTCCGTGCCGGGCGTGAAGAGTGTGACGCCGCTCACGGTCGCCTTCACGGAATGGCGCAAGCCGGCGGGTGGTTCCGCGCTCATCGTGCTCGTCGGTGCCGATCCCGCGGCCGGCGGCCTTCAGCCATGGAACATGGTGCAGGGTACGCCTGGCTCACTGACCGAGCCGCACGCGGTCGCGGTCGACAAGACCTACATGGAGAACCTCGGCGTCACCGGCGTTTCCGACATCGCCCAGATCGAGCAGACGCGCGTCAAAGTCGCGGCGCTCACCGACGGCATCCGCTCCTTCACGATGGCGCCCTACGTGTTCACGTCGCTCAACCGGGCGCGCACCATGCTCGGCCTCGAGCCGAACCAGGCGACGTTCTTCCTCGTCAAGCTCGACGATCCGGCGACCACCGAGGCCGTGCGCAACGAGATCAAGTCGCGCCTCGCCAATGTCGACGTGCTCACCCAGGCCGAATTCCGCGACCGGAGCCTCGACCACTGGCTGTTCGGAACGGGCGCCGGCGTGGCACTTATCGGCGGTGCGGTCCTCGGCATTCTGGTCGGCACTGTGATCGTCGCGCAGACGCTCTACTCGAGCACCAAGGACCATCTCACGGAGTTCGCGACGCTGCGAGCGCTCGGCTCCTCGGCCGGCTATATCCACCGCGTGATCCTGGCGCAGGCGGCGCTCTCGGCCGTGCTCGGCTACATCCTCGGCATGGCCATCGCGATGGTGGTCGTGCACTTCAGCGAGCAGACGGCCCTGCCGATCCTTATGACGCCGCAGCTCGCCATCGGCCTTTTCGTGCTGACGGTCGCGATGTGCGCGATCTCCGCAATCTCGGCGATCGTCAAGGTGACGAAGCTCGATCCGGCCATGGTGTTCGCGCGATGAGCAGCACAGCGGTTCTCGAAGCCACCAATGTCGTGAAGGAGCTCGGGCAGGGCGCCGGTCTGGTGCGCGCCCTGAAGGGTGTCAGCCTGTCGCTGAATGCCGGCGAGTTGACGCTGCTCATGGGGCCCTCGGGCTCGGGCAAGACGACGCTGCTCTCCATTCTCGGCTGCATTCTCGGGCCGACGTCGGGCAACATCCGCGTCGCCGGGACGGACACGGCCAACCTCGGTCCGGAGGCGCTCGCGGACGTGCGCCGGCGGCACATCGGCTTCGTGTTCCAGTCGTACAATCTCTTCCCGACGCTCAATGCGGTGGAGAATGTGCGCCTCGCGCTCGACGTGCGCGGTCGCAGGGGGCGCCTTGCCGCCGATCAGGCGCGCGAAGCGCTGACCAAGGTCGGGCTCTCGCACAAGTTCAAGTCCTATCCGGGCAACATGTCGGGCGGCGAGCAGCAGCGCGTCGCCGTGGCGCGCGCCCTCGCGAGCGCACCGTCACTTCTTCTCGCCGACGAGCCGACCGCGGCTCTCGACGCCGAGAACGGCCAGTCGGTCATGCAGCTCCTCTCGGAGATCGCCAAGGACAAGAGCCACGCCGTGCTCGCCGTCACTCACGATCACCGCACGCTGCCCTATGCCGACCGCATTATTCACATCGAGGACGGCGTGATCGTCGGCGACGAGCGGCCCGAGCGGGTGCGAGCCGCAATCGTCACACCGCCCCCTACCATTCCCCTGGACGAGGTGCACAACGAGCGGGCCGCATCCGCCGCTCCCGCGCGCTTCGCCAAGAAACGGAAGACGAAGTTCCATGGATAGCTCGCGCTCGACGATCTCAAGCCTGTTCTTTGCGTTCGTTATCGCAGCCGCGGTCGTGGCCGGCGCATCGTACTATCTACCCTCGGCGAACATCTCCGGCCGCCTCAACGCGCAGACGACGGCTAAGCCCCTGCCGAAGGTGCAGTGGGATGCGGCAGCGCCGGGCCGCGTCGAGCCGAACGGCGGCGAGATCCGCATCGGCGCGGTGACGCCGGGCCGGATCGCCGAGGTGACAGTCCAGCCGAACGATCGCGTGACGGCGGGCGATCTCCTCATCCGGCTGAGCGACGAGGAAGCGCTGGCACGCGTGCACGCCGCGCGGGCCGAGGCGTCCGCACGCAAGCGTGAGCGCGATGCTGCCGAGGGCAATCCCAATGACCTCGTGCGGACGCGCCGGCAGGCAGAGGATGCGATTGCCGATTCGGAGTATGCGCTGTCGCTTGCGCGAGCCGAGATGGATGCGGCATTCCTGGCTTACCGTCGCGACAATTCGTCTGCAAATTCCACTCAGCTCGACGAGCGCCGTCAGGCTGTCCGTGCTGCCGAGGCAAAGCTCGAGAGTGATCGCGCCGCCCTTCGCAAGGCCGAGTCCGCTCAGGGCATCGCGCTGCCGACGCGGGCCGAAGTCGGCTTCAGTGTCGCGCGCTCCGAGCTTTCGCTCGCCGTCACCGCGCTCGAGCGCACACGTATTCGTGCGCCGCGCGACGGCACCGTGTTGAATGTGTCCGCACGTGTCGGCGAGACGGCGACGCCGTCGCCGGAGCAGGTGCTGCTGCTGATGGGCGATGTCTCGGCGCTCAAGGTGCGTGCCGAGGTCGAGGAGCGTGACGCGGCGAAGGTGCGTGTCGGCCAGAATGTCGTCGTGAGATCAGATGCGCATCCGGGTCGCGAGTTCGCCGGCAAGGTCGCGAGCCTTGCGCCCGCGCTCGGTCCGGGCAAGCTCGGTCAGCGTGGTCCGCGCCGGCCGAATGATGTCGATGTGCTCGAGGTGGTCGTCGACATGGAGGGCCAGCCGCCGCTGCTGCCCGGCATGCGCGTCGATGTTTTCTTCAAGCCGGTCGAGACCGTGCAGGGCGCCGTTCAGCGGACGAATTGAGAACTACACGTCCCTTCTCCCCGTTCTTCACGGGGAGAAGGTTAGGATGAGAGGCGGGATCTTGCGCGACGTTGCGTATGCCGCCGCCCCTCACCCCAACCCTCTCCCCGCAGGCGGCGAGAGGGGACTACGTGGCGCACGCGACCTCACCACCGCCTACTTGAAATCCCCCGCTGTCAGGATCGGCTCGAAGTCGATGCCGGCGGTCTTGAAGGCCTCGCTCGCGCCCTCCAGCCGATCGACGATCGTGATGACGCGCTCGACGGTGGCCCCATCCGCGCGTACGGCCTCGATGGCCTTCATCGCCGAGCCGCCGGTGGTGGTGACATCCTCCAGAATCACGACGCGACGCCCCTTCAGGGTCTCGCCCTTGGGCAGGCCCTCGACGAGGCTCTGCGTGCCGTGCTCCTTGGCCTGCTTGCGCACGAAGAACGCGCCGAGCGGCCATCCCGCAAGTTGGCTCGCGATCGCGACCGACGTCGCGATCGGCACCGCGCCCATCTCGAGCCCTCCGACCATGTCCACCTTCTTGCCGCTCAGCGCCGCCACGATGAGGCTGCCGATGAGTTGGGCGCCCTCGGGGTCGAGCATCGTCGGCTTCATGTTGAAATAAAAATTGGAACTGCGCCCCGAGGCGAGCTTGACCTCGCCGCCGGTCGTGAACGAGCGAGCCTTGATGATCTCGATCAGGCGGGCGCGGTCGGCTTCACGCGACATGGGATTGTCCTCCGTCCTGTTCCGGGAGAGTGGTTCGCGCCCAGGGGCCATGCGCAGGCGCTGCGTGTCAAGCGGGCCGGCCCGTGCTATGGAGCCGCGTCCACAGCCGGAGACCGGATATGTTCAATCCAGAGACCCCGCCCGAGCTTATCGTCACGCGCTGGCTCAATTCAGACAAACCGGTGACCCTCGCCGACCTCAAGGGCAAGGTCGTGGTGCTGGTGGCCTTCCAGATGCTTTGCCCGGGCTGCGTATCCGAGGGCCTGCCGCAGGCGCGGAAAATCCGCCAGCGATTCAGCCCCGATCAGGTGGCGGTCATCGCCCTGCACTCGGTCTTCGAGCACCACGAGGTCATGACCGAGAAGGCGCTCGAGGTCTTCCAGCACGAGTACAAGTGGCCATTCCCGATCGGGATCGACAAGCCGGACGGCAAGGGGCCGCCGAAGACGTTCGCGACCTACCAGATGCAGGGCACGCCCTCGCTCCTCATTTTCGACCGCGCCGGGCGGCTCAGGCGCCACTACTTCGGCCACCCGGATGATATTCGCCTCGCCGCCGAGATCATGGCGCTCACCATCGAGGATGCGGGCGGCAGCCGCGAGCAGGCCGCAGCCATCGAGCACAAGCTCGCGGCCGCCCTGGTTACCGGCGATCACCATCATCACGACCACGACCATCACCATCATCATGACCACGAGCATGGCGATGCGTGCGGCTGCGGGCATGATCATAGCCACGACCATCACGGCCATCATCACCATGGGCATGATCACGGTCACGCGCCGCGCAAGGGCTAGGCGGCCATGGCCAGCGCGCTGATGCAGCGATTTCCCGATGCCGCCTGGATCCACGAGTCCGCGGCCGTCTTCGGGGATGTCACGATCGGCGAAGGCGCGAGCCTCTGGCCGGGCGTCGTCATCCGCGCGGAGCTGCAGTCGGTGACGGTCGGGCGGTTCGTGAACCTGCAGGATCACGTGATGGTTCATGTCGGGTACACGACGCCGACGGTCATCGGCGACTACGCCTCGATCACACACCGCGTGGTGCTGCACGGCTGCACGATCGGCGAGAACTGCCTCATCGGCATCGGCGCGACGATCATGGACGGCGCGGTGATCGGCGCCAACTCGATTGTCGCCGGGCATTCGTTCGTGCGCGAGGGGCAGGTCATTCCGCCGAACTCGATCGTCATGGGCACGCCGGCGAAAGTCGTGCGCACGGCCGACAACTTCGTTGCCAATCGCTTCAATGCATGGCTCTACCACCGCAATGCGCTGGCCTATGCTGCAGGCAACCATCGCGCGTGGACCGGCGCGGCGTTCGAGGCTGCGAGCAAGGCGGAGCGTGCGCGGCTCGAGGCTCTCCATGCCGAGGCGTGCATCGACTGACGATCTCACGAGGCGTATGGCTCGCGGGAGCGAGCGCGGGATGCAGTCCACAATGCCGCCGGAACGTGTGGTGATAGGAAGGCCATGGCTCAACGACTGAACATCCTGCGCCTGGCGATGTGGAACCTGTTCCAGAACTGCGGGTTCTCGATGTCGGGCGCCGTCGCCTTCACCTTCCTGCTCTCGCTCTTTCCGTTCTGCATCTTTCTCGGTGCACTCGCGGCCACGCTCGGCGGGCGCGAGCTTGCAGCCTATGCTGTCGCCCAGCTCTTCCAGGCCGTGCCGGAGCCGGTCGCCAAGGCGCTCGCGCCGGAGATCGAGCGCGTCATGGGGCGTAGCCAGTACGGTCTGGTGACGGTGGGTGCGGCGATCGCGCTTTTCTTCGCGACGAGTGCCGTCGAGACATTGCGTGCCGCGCTCAACATGGCCTATCGCGTCAAGGAAGGCCGCTCCTACCTCTTCTGCCTCATGCAGAGCCTGTTCTTCGTGCTCATGACCGCGGCCGGCATGATCGCGCTGGCCTGGGGCGTGGTCGTCGGTCCGGTGCTCGCGCAGAGCATCGACTCGGAAGCCGTACACTGGCTGCTCGCTCAGGACCGTTTCTCGGTCGTGCTGCGGTATGCGGTGGTGCTATGCGTGACGTCGGCGCAGCTTCTCGCCTACCATCTGTTCCTGACGGCGGGAAAACGCTCGTTCTGGGATGTGTGGCCGGGCGTGCTGCTGAGCGTCGTACTCTGGATCGTGCTCGCGCAGCTCTATTCGCGCTGGCTCGGCATCAGCGACTACTCGCGCTTCTATGCGGGCCTGACGCAGCTCTTCACGGCACTCATTTTCTTCCAGGTCACCGCCATCGTCGTTATTCTTGGCGCCGAGTTCAATCGCGCGCTCGGCGAGGTCAAGGCCAACGCCTGAGCCCGCCATCCAAGGCGAAGGTCGACATGGCTGCAGACAAGAGTCCCGCTACGGGCACCATTACGTTCGACGATTTCCTCAAGGTCGATATCCGCGTCGGCACCATTGTCGCCGCCGAGCCCTTTCCGGAAGCGCGCAAGCCCGCCTTCAAGCTGCGCATCGATTTCGGCGGCGCGATCGGCGTGAAGAAAAGCTCGGCGCAGATCACGAAGTACTACACGCCAGAGATGCTCGTCGGACGGCAGGTGGCGGCGGTGGTGAACTTCCCGCCGCGCCAGATCGGCCCTTTTATGTCGGAAGTGCTGACGCTCGGCTTTCCGGATGAGCAGGGCGAGGTGGTGCTGATCGGACCGGAGCGGAAAGTGCCCGATGGCGGACGGCTCTTCTGAGGCACGACGAGCGGGCACCAGATCTCCGACCAAAACTGCCGCGCGGGGTATTCTTCCATGAGGATTGCCGTTCTCAATTATGCAGATGTCAGGAACTTCGGCGACGTCCTCTTTCCTTTGATCGTCGCGCATGAGATTTCCAGGCGACGGCCGGATGCGCAGATGGACTACGTGACGCCGACCGGCAGCAGCTGGGCGGGAATGAAGTCCATTCGTCTCGATGCCGCCGAGCTCGCATCCTACGACGCACTGATCCTCGGTGGCGGTGAGATCGTGCACCGCGCCGATGCCATGCTGAGGGACATCTATCGCCTGTTTCATCTCCCGAGCATCGAGCGACCGACGGAACTGGTATTCGGGTGGACGTCGGCGCCCGTGCCCTTCAAGGCGTGGATCGGTCTCGGCGTTCCGGAGCCTTCCGCGGATGTTCTGCCGGACATTCGCTCCGCCATGTCGGCGCTCGATTTCATCGGCGTGCGGGGGACGCGATCGGCGGAACGCCTGCGGTGCGCGGCGCCTGACGTCGAAGTTCAGGTTCGCCAGACGCCTGATATCGGCTGGCTGTTCCCGCGCCTGCTGGAAGGCCGCAACCCTCTCAATGCGGCGATCGGATCTCCCTACGTGGCCGTTCAGGCGCTCGGCTTCCCCGACGTCTCGTCGACGGCAGCCGCGTTGCAAAGGATCGCGCGGAAGACCGGGCTGCGGATCGTGCTGCTTCCTCTCACGCGCTGTTGGCAGGACGTGAAGCCTTTGCGTGAGCTTCGGGACGCCGGCGGCGGCACGTTTTTCCTGGTGAGCGACTATGTCTCCGATCTCGACAAGCTCGGCATTCTCGGGGCGGCGACTTTGTATATCGGCCAGAGCATGCACGGCTTTATCGGTGCCATGAGCCAGTGTCGCCCTGCCGGCCTCTGCATGCGGGGAGCCGACGACAAGTTCAACGAGCTCCTCCTCGACACGGAGATGCAGCATCTTCGAGTCGATAGCTGGGACCACGTGGAGGAACTGGCGGAGAGACTGCTTGCCCTGCCGCTCGACGTGATTTGCAAGCATCGCGCGCGTATCGAAGCGGAGCTGGATAGCCTGTTCGACGATGTGTGCGATCAGATGGCCGATGCATCGGCGCCCTGAAATGACGAAGGCCGGGCGCATGTCCCGGCCTCCGAAAGAATGCTTGTCGCGCGCTTACCTGTGGCGCGGGCAATAGGTCTGCGTGCGGTAGCGATGGCGCACGCACTTGCCGAAGACGCGCTTCGTGCACACGCGCACGGTGCGGCGATAGCAGCGATGGCGCGCCTGCTCGACGTTGGTATCGGCCGTCGCGAGCCTGTCGAGAAGCGTCATGTTGCCGGGCGCTGCGGCCGATGCCGGGCCGCTCGTTGCCGCGCCGACGAATGGAAGCAGGCACACTGCGAGTGCCAATGCCGTTTTTCTCATTTCGAAGTCTCCAATTTTCTCGTTGATGTAAGCATCCTCTCCGGCGCCGCGAGTTTAACGAGCGGTGCGTCGCGGATCGATGCTCAATGGAGAAAAACACCCATACGGAGCACTTCGAGCGGCGAGTGAGGCCGTGGCGCAACAGATGCCTACAGCGGCACGCGGATGATGGCGCGCAGGCCGCCCATCGTGCTCGTATCGAGCGCGACGTCGCCGCCGTGGCTGCGCGCTATGTCGCGCGCGATGGCGAGGCCGAGGCCCGAATTGCCGGCGCCTTCGTTGCGCGCGTGATCGAGCCGGTAGAAGGGCTTGAACACGTTCTCGCGCTCGATCGCCGGAATGCCCGGTCCGTCATCGTCCACTTCGATGCGGAGCCACTGCCGGTCGGCGGCCGCGCGCACGACAATGCGGTTGCCGAAGCGCGCGGCATTGGAGACGAGGTTCGTGACGGCGCGCTTGAAGGCATTGCGCTTGAGCTCCAGCACGAGGTCCGTCGGGCGGCGGCGCAGGCGCAGGTCGATCGGCACGCCGAAGTGCTGGGCATCGACGTAGATCTCCTCGAGGAGCTGGCGAACGTTGGTCGGCGTCGCCTGCTCGCCGCCGTCGCCCTTGGCGAAGGCGAGGTAGTCCTCGAGCATGTGCTGCATCTCGTTGACATCGGCGCGCAGCGCCGTGATTTCCGGGCCATCGCCGAGAAAGGCGAGCTGCAGCTTGAAGCGCGTGAGCACGGTCCTCAGATCGTGGCTGACGCCCGCGAGCATGGTCGTGCGCTGGTCGACATGCTGGACGATGCGCTCGCGCATTTCGACAAAGGCCTGCGAGGCAAGGCGCACCTCGCGCGCGCCGCGCACGCGGAAGTCGTCGCCGACCGTGCGCCCCTTGCCGAAGGCATCGGCGGCCTCGGCGAGACGCAGGATGGGTCGGATCTGGTTGCGCATGAACAGGATGGCGACGGTCAGCAGGACGACCGACGTGCCGACCATCCACAGCAGGAAGATGTGCGAGTTCGAAGCGTAGGTCTGATTGCGCGTCGCGATGAAGCGGAGCACGGCCTTCGGATGCTTGACGCGGATCTCGACGTGGCGGGACTGGCCGACCGTATCGATCCAGAAGGGCAGCGACACGTACTTGCGGATCTCGTCGGAGAGTGTGCGGTCGAGAAGCGCGAAGAAGGGCTTGGGCTGCGCCTTGGGAAGATCGTCCGGCGGCAGGATCTGCATCGAGACGCCGACCTTCTCGCGCGCGAGCGTTATGAGCTTTTCGGGATCATCGGCAATGGAGAGGTTGGAATAGACCTCGATCATCGCCGCGATGTCGCGCGCCGTCGCCTCGGAAAGGCGGCGTGTCACGGCCTGCCAGTGCCGCTCCATGAATGTGAACGCGACGACGCTCTCGAGTAGCACGATCGGCGCGATGATGATGATGAGCGTGCGGGCGTAGAGGCCCTTGGGGGCGAGCTCGGCAAAGAAGGCTGCGATGCGGCTTCCGAGGGCGCGCCAGCGGAACAGCCTGACCTGCCGCCACCAGCTCCGGCGGACGGGGCGCAGTTCAAGTTCGCCAGCAGAGTCGCGCGCCGCAACCATCGGTCCCGTCTCTCGGCGCCGGCGCGCGCGCCGGCAGCTTCATTAGTCGATGTACAGGATGTAGCCCTTGCCCCGTACGGTCTGAAGGTAGACCGGATTGGAGGGATCGAGCTCGATCTTGCGCCTCAGGCGGTTGATCTGCACGTCGATCGCGCGCTCGCTGCCGGTCGACTCGTCGCTCGCGAGCTCATGGCGCGCGATGGGCGAACCCGGGCGCGAGGCGAAGAGGCGCAGGAGATCGCGCTCGCGCTCGGTGAGCTTGATCGTCTCGTCGCCACGCCTGAGCTCGCCGCGCTCGACGCTGAAGGCGTAGTCGCCCATGCGGATTTCGTCGCGCGGCTCGTGCCCGATCCGCCCGCGCCGCATGATGTTGTTCAAGCGCAGAACCAGCTCGCGCGGCTCGAAGGGCTTGGTCACGTAGTCGTCGACGCCCGCCTCCAGCCCCTCGACGCGGTTCTCGGGTTCCGCGCGCGCGGTCAGCATGCAGATCGGGATGGGCGACATGCTCTTGAGGTCGCGGGCGAGGTCGAGGCCGCTTTCGCCCGGCATCATGAAATCGAGGATCACGAGATCGAAGGCGAGGCCGCGCATGGCGGCGCGCGCCGTTTCGGCATCGCGTGCGGTCGTCACGCGAAAGCCGCTGTCCTGCAGGTAGCGCCCGAGCAGCTCGCGAATGCGCTGGTCGTCGTCCACGAGCAGTACGTGCGGGGCATTGTCCGGCAGGGGGTCCCGGCGGGCGAGGCTGGTGGCTGCGAGCGTCATGGCTGAAGCTCTCCGTTGAGATCCTTCGACAGTCTGGGAAGGTTCAGCAAAGTGGAGATCATCTTGCGCGTTTCGGGCTCGATCATGGCCGTGAGAAAGCGCCGCACGGCCGCATCCGCGCCATTGCCGCTGGCGCCGATCGCACGGCGGATGCGGCGCGTCTGAGCGCCGACGAGGCGGCGCATGAGGGCACGGCCGGCGGGCGTCACGTGCAGGCGGCGCTCGCGGCGGTCGGTGTCGCCGGCGGACTGCACGACGAGGCCGCTCTCCACGAGCTGGCGGAGAACGCGGGCAAGGCTCTGCTTGGTGATGTTGAGGATCAGCAGCAGGTCGGCGACGCGCAGGCCCGGATAGCGTGTGATGAAGTGGAGCACGCGATGGTGCGCGCGGCCGTAGCCGTACTCGGCGAGGATGGCATCGGCGTCGCCAGTGAAGTCTCGGTAGGCGAAGAACAGAAGCTCGATGAGCTGCGCCACCTCCGGCGAGGGCTCGTCCGCGTCATCGGGCGACGAGGCGCCGTGCGGCGCCGCGACCGTCATGCGCGGCGCGGAGGGGCGGCTTGAATTTACGTCAGTCATATTGACATATTTGAAGTCGATTGCTACCCGTGGCAAGCGCTTTATTGGGCCGGTTGGCCCGGCGCGCCACCGTATCTGATCTCATTGCACGCGCGTGACCTCGATACGCAGGCGATGCCGGAGGCGACCGGTACCGGGCGGACTTTTCCATTACCGAAGAGCCCTTTAGCTGCTCGGGAGATGGAAGCCCGTTAGAGGCGCCAACGGATCGGTCTTCGCACAACACGGTCAACGCACCCTCGTCTGACCGCGAGCCGGCGGCAGACGCCGGAGCGCCGACGATCCGAGTTTGTCCCGCGGGAGGATTAAGCGCATGGCTTCGGAATTCATGTACTTCGGCGACAGTCAGATCTGGTACAACGGCCAATTCATGCCCTCCGCGGATGCCCGCATCCACGTGCTGACGCACGGGCTGCACTACGGCTCCTGCGTGTTCGAGGGCGAGCGCGCCTATAACGGCGTGGTGTTCAAGTCGCGCGTCCACACCGAGCGCCTGCATCGCTCCGCCGAGATTATGGATTTCAAGATCCCGTACTCGGTCGATGAGCTGGAAGCAGCCAAGACCGAAATCCTGCGGCTCAACGGTGGCGGCAACAAGTATGTCCGCGCGGTCGCCTTCCGGGGCGGCGAGAAGATGATGGCCGTCTCGGCCCAGCAGAACCCCATTCACGTCGCGATCGCGACCTGGACGTGGCCGTCGATGTTCGATCCGGCCGAGCGCATGCGCGGCATCCGTCTCGATATCGCCGACTACCGCCGGCCCGATCCGGCCTGCGCGCCGGCCATGGCCAAGGCCGCCGGCCTCTACATGATCTGCACCATCTCCAAGCACCGCGCGGAGAAGAAGGGCTACTCGGACGCGCTGATGTTCGACTGGCAGGGCCGCGTCGCGGAATGCACGGGCGCCAACATCTTCTTTGTGCAGGATGGCAAGCTCCACACGCCGCTCGCCGACTGCTTCCTCTCGGGCATCACGCGCAACACGGTCATCGACCTCGCCAAAAAGCGCGGCCTCGAGGTCATCGAGCGGCGGATCATGCCGGAGGAGCTGTCGAGCTTCACCGAGTGCTTCATCACCGGCTCGGCGGCCGAGGTGACGCCCGTGCGTGAAATCGGCCCCTACAACTACCAGCCCGGGCGCATCTCCGAGCAGCTTCTCGCCGACTACATGGCCGGCGTCGGTAAGGCCTGAGACGATAGCCGAGCCCAATAAGCCTTTCTAACACCACGGGAATCCGGCATTTGCGCAAGATCAATGCGTGATTGCCGGTGCTGGTATATCATGCTTAACGGTATCCCGCGGGGGGATGCCTGTTTCGGCGTCACCAGCGCCGGGCGTGTGAGAGGCGCGTAAGGAGTGCGGCATCATGACCAACACGAAGCAGGGCCGGCCCGTCCGGTCCGAGAACGAGCCGTTCCGAAGGCTGATTGCGTCGACCGAACATGCGGCGAAGGCCGTTGCGCCGATGATGAAGTGCGCGGCGTGCGCGAACATGGAGCTCGTTTCGCTCGCGGGCCGGCGCACGAAGGCCTACCTCGACATTCCTAGCGAGCTTGCCCAGTGCCGCGGCCCCCAGGACATCTTCGCGGCCCACGCGAAGTTCTGGCAGTCCATGGTGCGTGACTACGCCGAGTACTCGCAGCGCATGGTGACGGCGCTGCAGACGCTCGATGGCGATGTTGCGGACGCCGGCAAGAATGGCACGCCGGAGCGCGACACGCTGACCTTCCCGAACGTGTTCGGCTTCCCGGCCTGGCAGCTTCCGGCGAGCCTGCCGGGCCAGCGGTCCGAAGAGGATCGGGCGGCTTAGTTTTTGTTGCCGCGGGCTGCTGGGAAGGGGTGCTTCGCAACCGGTGCGTGGGTGCTATGCCCGCGGCGGCAATAGCGATAGGACGTCATTCTTTGACGGCCTACCGGCCGGCGCGCAGTCGCACGCTCATGCTTTCAGGTCCGGCCTACCGGCCGACGCGCAGTCGCGCGCTCATGAAGGGGTGCTGCCGCGCTCCGTGGTGGTGCTATGCCGCCGTTGCCGCGCGCACGGCAGGTCCCTTCTCCCCGTCCTTCGTCGCGCTGGAAGCGCGCCTCTGGCGCGACGAGAAGGTTAGGATGAGGGGCGGCGTCAGTTGTCAACGCCAGCACTTATGACCGCCCTTCGCCTCGCCCCCGCCATTGAAGGAGGGCAGTGGCGGCCGGACTGCGCAAAGTGTCGGCAGCCAGGCCGAATAGCGCCCGCACAACCTTGCCCGCCCGCGCGTTTCCCGCTAAGCCGACGCCGACGATGCCGCCGCACCGGCCCGCCCGACGCTCTGCGCATTGCCAATCATTCCACCTCGATTTCTCGCGAAGGAGACCCCCACTATGGCGCGCACCAAGATCGCCCTCGTCGGCGCCGGCATGATCGGCGGCACGCTTGCCCACCTCGTCGGCCTGAAGGAGCTCGGCGACGTCGTGCTGTTCGACATCGCGGAAGGCGTGCCGGCCGGCAAGGGGCTCGATCTCATGCAGTCGGGCGCGGTCGAGGGCTTCGACTCGGCCATGAAGGGCACGAGCTCGTATGCCGATATTGCGGGCGCCGACGTGGTGATCGTGACGGCGGGCGTGCCGAGGAAGCCCGGCATGAGCCGCGACGACCTCCTCGGCATCAACCTCAAGGTCATGGAATCGGTCGGTGCCGGCATCAAGGCGCACTGCCCGAACGCCTTCGTCATCTGCATCACGAACCCGCTCGATGCCATGGTGTGGGCGCTGCAGAAGGCGTGCGGCCTGCCGAAGAACAAAGTGATCGGCATGGCGGGCGTGCTCGACACGGCGCGCTTCCGCTACTTCCTTGCAGAAGAGATGAAGGTCTCCGTCGAGGACGTAACGGCGTTCGTTCTCGGCGGTCATGGCGATGACATGGTGCCGCTGACGCGCTACTCGGCGGTCGGCGGCGTGCCGCTGCCCGATCTCGTGAAAATGGGCTGGATCAGCCAGGAGAAGCTCGACTCCATCGTCGACCGTACGCGCAAGGGCGGCGGCGAGATCGTCGCGTTGCTGAAGACGGGTTCCGCATTCTATGCGCCCGCGTCGTCCGCCATCCAGATGGCCGAGAGCTATCTCAAGGACAAGCGCCGCATCCTGCCGTGCGCTGCGTTCTTGGACGGCCAGTACGGCGTGAAGGGAATGTACGTCGGCGTGCCGGTGGTGATCGGCGCGAACGGTGTCGAGAAGGTTGTCGAGATCGACCTCAACGATGCCGAGAAGGCGATGTTCACGAAGTCGGTCGCCTCGGTGCAGGGCCTTGTCGATGCGTGCGTGAAGATCGCGCCGCAGCTTGGTTGAGATAATCCCCTCTCCCCGCGCTTGCGGGGAGAGGGTTAGGGTGAGGGGCGGCCCATGTGCTGACGTCGGCGTTTGCCGCCGCCCCTCATCCCGACCTTCTCCCCGTGAGAACGGGGAGAAGGAGAAGTGGGCCGCCCTCCTCACAGGTTGAACTTATGACACGCAAAGCGATCACCACGCCGAAGAGCAAGCCGATCGGACCGTATTCCGCGGCTGTCGCCTCTGGCGATTACGTCCACATCTCCGGCCAGATCCCGCTCGATGCGGCGACCGGCAAGCTCGTCGAGGGCGATATCGCCGCGCAGGCGAAGCAGTGCCTCGAGAACCTGAAGGCGATCCTCGAAGCGGCAGGTCTCGGTTTTGGCAATGTCGTGAAGACGACGATCTTCCTGATGGACCTCGGCGACTTCCAGGCCGTCAACGGCGTCTATGCCAAGTACATGAGCGAGCCCTATCCGGCGCGCTCGACGATCCAGATCGCGGGCCTGCCGATGGGCGCCCGCGTCGAGATCGAGATGATCGCCTACGCCGGCAAGTAAGTCTGCGAGCGCGTCACGCTTTCGCGTGGCGTGCCATCGCCGGCGTCTCCTTGAGACGCGAGGCATACTTCGTCGCGATCTTCTTCAGGCGCTCTGGCGCGAAGTCGAGCTGCGCGAGCGCGAGCGAGCGATCGAAGACCTCGGCATAGTGCCTGATCTTCCCGCCTTCGAGCGTGAAGCGGCTGATGCCCTCGAAGGCAACGCGCGTGCCCGCGACATCCGGCAGCGTGGACGTATAGCTGAAGCGATAGCTCGCATAGCCGAGCTTGCCCGCCTCCACGATGTCGAAGAACTCCCAGCGGAAATCCTTCCCGCCTTCATAGAAGTGCGCGAGCATCTCGACGATGCCCTCGCGCCCGGGTTTGCTCGGGCCGAAGAAGTAGTCGTCGTACACGCCATCGGCCGTGAAGCAGTCGGCGAGCGCGTTGCCGTCGTTCTTCTCGACGGCGACGGTGAAGGCTGAGAGCAGCGTCGTGAGCGACATGGCGTTCCTCCGGAAGCGTCGTTGAGCGGCCCAGTTTGATGATCGAGAAATTCGCCAGCGCTAGCCGCACTGTCTCGAGAGAATTTCTCGATCTGAATCACACTAGCGACTTTATGATTCTAGTGTCCCTTTGGATTCCGAAGTTCGCTCGGTCCGCCAGTATCGAGGTGGGGCGAACTTCGGAATCGGGACGCTGGCTTCCGTTGAACGATGCGGGACGGCGGAGGTCAACCGCTTTGCACTTCAGCGATGGTGCGGACGGTGCCTCATTCGAAGATGTTCTTCTTCGGCCGTGCCTGAGGCTCTTCCTTCGAGGCAAATGGATTGAGCGACTTCAGGAGCTTCACCATCGTCGATGGTTCGACTTCCTTCACCTCTGTCGAGCCGCTCGTCCGCAAGCCTTGACGGCGCGTCTCCCACTTCGCCTTGTCCGATGACCGGCTGGCGGTTTTGGTTGGCGTGCGCTTCTTGCTTGCGCTCTTTGACCGCGGTGTCTCGCGAATGGACCGCTGATAGGCGCTCGAAACCTGAGGGCTGCGCGCCTTCGCGGGCTTGTGGGTTTCAGCGCGCGCGGTCGTTGTCTTTTCAGCGGGTTCGACGCTCGCGCGCGCGGGCGGCGGGATAGCGGCCGCGCTCGGCTCCGGAGGCGCTGCAGGCTCGTCGTAGATCAGCGCGGCCAGACGCTCGCGGTCGAGCGGCGGCGCGGGCGTCGCCTCCGGCAGCGTGAGCGGTATCACCGGCGGTTCGATGGCTCGTGCCGTCTCCGACGTCTGCGGGCCGGACGGCGACGGGGCGCCGATCTGAACCGGAACGGTCCGCACGGTCTCTATGACGGGACCCACCGGCAATGAAGGCTGGGGACCGCGCGGCATCGATAGGCTCTCGCGGATCAGCACCGGCGAGTTCACGATGATCGGCTTCAATGTGTCGTCGCCTGCTGCGGGGACCAGTGAGCCCGTGACGATCTGCGCGGAAGAAGCGGCCGCCTGGGCCGCGGTCTCCGGCGTGTTGGCCACGCGCGGCACGGCGATGGTCAGCAGTCCGGCTGCTGCGGAAATCCCGAACAGCACCGGCGTCATGCGATGGCGCGGCCGCCGCTCCACGGGCGGCGCCGGGGCCCGCGTGCTGCGGCTCGCGACGAACGCGATCGGTGGCCGGCGCGGGATTTCCACGGGCGGAATGGGGGGCGGCTCGGACGGACGCGCCTTCGTCGACGAAACATCACGGTCGGCGTCGCGCAGCGCGCTGATGAGCTGGCGGCGCCAGGAGTCGGGCGTCTCGCCCTCGTCGTCCTCCTCGGAGACGATGACGACGCGGGTGGCGGCTTCGTCGCCGCGCGTTTCGACCGATACCTCCAACTCGTCGAGAGGATCGCCATTGGCGGCAGCGCTCTCGATGACCGCATCCGCCCCATCCCAGATGAACTGCTCAACTGGAACGGCCGCGTCGCCGCCTTCTGCAGACGGCTCGGCAGGCGAGCCCTCGACATGATCTGGCATGGCGCCCGGTTCGGCGCCGGATTGCGGGTTCATACGCAAACACCCCTGTTTCGGCAGCCGGGTCGTGCCCTGACCTGGCTGCGGCGCTGGGCGTCTGCATCATCCCTATCCCGCATGGAGGGAAACGAGCTTTGCCGGCCCCCGCGCCGACACACGTCCAGCCCGATCAGGTTTGGCGACCCCGGTGGCTGAAATGCGGCGGCGAGAGGGCTTATTGTTGTGGAATTATTTCTGGTTATTACAGCGAGAGAAGGGGGCGTGCGAATTAACTACGCCGCTTCTCCACGAGCACGCCGGCGGACAGGAGGCGCTCGATGGCGGCCTCGTCGAAGCCGTGCTCGCCGAGCACCTCGCGTGTGTGCTGCGAGAAGCGCGGCGGCGGCGACTTGAGGCTTCCCGGCGTACGCGAGAGCTTCACCGGTGTGCCGATGCCCTTGTACGAGCCCGACTGCACGATCGCGCCGCGCGCGGCGGCGTGCGGGTGGTTCAGCGCCTCCTCCGAATTGAGCACCGGACCACAGGGCAGCCCGGCCTTGAGGAGCTTCAGCGAGAAAGCCATCCCGTCCACCTGCGCCAGCCGCTCCGTGATGATGCGGTTCAGCTCGTCGCGGTGCTTGATGCGGTCGCCGTTCGTGGCAAAGCGCGGGTCCTCGGCCATCTCGGGCACGCCGAGCTCCTCGCACACGCGCTTGAAGGCGCGGTTGTTGCCGGCGCCGATCATGACGCGGCACGTCTTGGTCGGGAACATGCCGTAGGGCGCGAGATTGCCGTGCGTATTGCCCGTCAGGCCCGGGATCTTGCCCGAGAGGAAGTAGTTGGCGAAGTGCGGGTGCATGAGGCTCAGCGCGCTGTCGTAAAGCGCCATGTCGATGAACTGGCCCTTCCCGGAACGCTCGCGCTCATGCATGGCGAGCAGAATGCCGATCACCGCGTAGAGGCCCGTGGTGATGTCGACGACCGCAAGGCCCATGCGCATGGGGCCGGACTCGGGGCTGCCGTTGACGCTATAGTGGCCGGCCATGGCGCCGACGATCGCATCGTAGCCGGGAAAGCCGCCGAGCGGCCCTTCGGCACCGAAGCCCGAGACCTTGCAATAAACGAGGCGGGGGAACTTCTTCGCCAGCTCCTCATAGCCGATGCCCCACTTTTCCATGGAGCCGGGCTTGAAGTTCTCGATGAGCACGTCGGCACCCTCGAGCAGGCGCAGCAGCACCGCGCGGCCTTCCTCCTGGGCGAGGTCGAGGCCGACCGAGCGCTTGTTGCGATTGATGCCGATGAAGTAGGAGGCGTCGCCCTCGTTGAAGGGAGGGCCCCAGTCGCGCACCTCGTCGCCCTGCGGCGGCTCCAGCTTGATGACGTCGGCCCCATGATCGGACAGGAGCTGCGTCGCGAACGGCCCTCCAAGCACGCGCGAAAGGTCGATCACCTTGATGCCGGCGAGGGCGCCGGTGCTGCTCGGGGCGGTCATGTGGCGTTCCTGGATCGTAAGCGGCTTGTTGTAGACGAGAGAACGGCCGTGCCGGGTCTTCCGGCACGGCCGCCCAAGGATTGTCTACAGCCTCGCGCGCCGAGCGCAAGGGCCGGGGTTGCCTCAGTCTTCCTTGCGCATCATCCGGTCGAGGCTGAGCGGGCCGCCGCCGGCTGCGGCGAGATACAGGAAGACGAAGGCATAGAGGACCGCGAGCTCGCCGCCATTCAGTATCGGATAGAAGCTGCGACCGGCATGGGCATAGAAATAGGCGACGGCGCACATGCCCGAGGCGATGAACGCGGCAAAGCGCGTGAAGAGCCCGAGCACGAGGAGAACGCCGGCGACGAGCTCGATGATGCCCGCCGCACCGCTCATGGTCATCGGGGAGGCATTGTTCATGGGGCCGACCGGAATATTGAGGTATTTGATCGTGCCGTGCTGGAGCAGCAGCAGGCCGGACATGAAGCGCAGCACGCTCAGGAGCTGAGCCGTGTAGGGTCGCAGGAAGTCCATGGTTGTCCCCTAAGGTTCTAAGTTCCCCCTCTCGGTGCCCTGCTCAGCAGACGATTCGCAAGACCGACGACGGGCCAACCATCCGTGATCGTCCTGCCGCCTGCAACGTGTTCCTCGGCGAAACACGTGCTGTTGAAGGTGCGTGATCGCGACCGCGATTGATGCCGGCACGCAGCCCTGGGCGCTGCCAATTCGTCGGTTGCAGGGTGGGGTGAATAAGGCTAGATCAGGGGCCTTCAGCGCAGTTCCACGCGCATTCGCTGCCGTAGCTCAGTGGTAGAGCACTCCCTTGGTAAGGGAGAGGTCGTGAGTTCAATCCTCACTGGCAGCACCATTTTTTGCGCTCACGCCTTGTTCGCTCCGCTCACGGGCTCCGCGAGGGCGGCCCTCAGGCCGGCGCGCGCTCGCGCGCTCAGGATTTGCGGTGGCCGGGTCCGGCTCGCGGTCTCGCGCATAGGATTTGCGGTGGCCGCGTCTGATCTTGAGCTCTCGCAGGAACGCTTACGCTGCACACGGCGTTTATCGAGCGGACGTCAAAGCCAAATCTGCTGCGCCATAGTGCAACCAATTTGTGGATAACGAATTCTAAACCACAGTTGCTGTACTCTGGTGCAGATATGCACTAGCGCAACTTCCGGTATTATACAACAGTGAACTGAGCACCGGCGTTGTGCGCTGGGGGTCGCTCACACGCATCGGAGGCCGCAGCCCTGGAGGGACGCGGCGAGAAGGCACGATGATCTGGATCGCACTGCTGATTTCACTGATGTTTTCCATGGGCTTCGTCTGCGGCTGCGCATGGGCCGCGCGGGAAAGGTTCTGACACGGCCTCGCGGTCGGCGCGGCGAGGGGACCACGCCAGAACCGGTTTGCCCGAGGGCCGGTCAGGCTGCGCTGTTCTCGACCGTGTCGAAGGGCAGAGCCGATGGCGACGACACGCGCAGCGCGTCGGCGAGATGTCGTGCGATGAGTGCCCGCGAGATGCCCGCAACCGCCTCGATCTTCGCTGGATCGCGCGACTCGTCTGAGCCCGCCTCCACGGTGCGTCCGTTCACATAGTGGCCGCGCAGCGCTTCCGCGTCCGCCTCTGTCACGAGCCAGAGCAGGTCGCCGGCGGACCGGTTGATCGACCGCGCACCCGGCAGGATCGGCGCGAGCGCCGGCAGCAGGTATTTCCACGATAGGATCTGGAAGATGTTGCGCTCGCGCGCGATGTCGGTTCCAGGCACTACGCTCGGATTGAATGCGTACGTGGCGAAGCGCGGCTCCGCCACCGCGAAATGCCGCGCCGACATGAGATTGAGCAGCTTGGACGCGCTGTAGCGCGCTTCGCCGCGCTCTACCCCCTCGGGAAGATGCATCTGAGATCGCGCGCCGTCGGCAAGGACGTCGGGCGATTGCCACGCGGCGCGCGCGATGCCGACGAGGCAGAACGCTTCGGGATCGTGAACTTCGCTCGACGTGTACACCAGCCGGCCGCCCGTCCTGATGTATGGCGCGAGGCTCGACGCAATGAAGAAGTGCGCGAGGTGATTGACGGCAAAAGTGAGCTCGAGTCCGTCGGTGGACAAGCGGTCGCCATCGACGGCCTGGATGCCCGCATTGAGCGCGACCGCATCGATCGCCTCGCCGTCGAGAAGCTTCGTGACAGCGCTCATGCTGCGCGCGACGGACGCGAGACTCGCGAGATCGGCATCGACGACACTAAGGCGCGCCGGATCGGCGGTGGCGGCGAGCTCGCTCACATGTGCCGACGGACGAGCCAACAGGATGATCCGCCACTCGGGCTGCTCGGCGAGAAGACGCTCGACCATGCGCCGACCGAAGCCTCTGGTGCCACCTGTCATAACGACAATTCGACGCGACATACGCAGTACCTCTCAAGACGCGCGCGCTCTCCGACTCTCAGAATTCCGACCAGAATTTCCGAACGTGAATGCAATCGATCTGAGGAGGGGGGCCGGCGAGCGTTAGCATGGCCATTGCGGATTGTTATTCTCCCGCGTTCGCATGGCTGACCAGCGCTTCGCAGGCACACCATCCGTTACGCACTCGTGCGCTTCGCTAATTCGGCGTTGTGAATTGTGGTTGCGGATTTGCAGTGGAAACGACCGCCATTTAGCAACGAATTCGCGGGGGCCTCTTTAGATTATTTGAGAAAGCAGCGCAGCGCACATTATCGCGAGACGCGATCACATCGCAGTGTGCAGCGAGCGGATCAAAGATCCTGGAGATCACTCCATCGCGAGGATCATGTTGCGCACGACGGGATAGATTTCCTTCTCCCACCGCTTGCCGTTGAACACGCCGTAGTGGCCGACGTTGGCCTGCAGGTGATGGCGCTTGAGATGCGGACGCAGCGAATTGCAGAGATCATGGGCGGCGGCTGTCTGACCGAGTGCGCAGATGTCGTCGCGGCCGCCTTCGACCGTCAGAAGTGCGGTCTTGCGGATCGCGCCCGGATCGACCTGATGACCGTGGTACGTGAACTGGCCTTGCGCCAATTCTGCCTTCTGGAAGACCCGGTCGATGGTCTCCATGTAGAACTCCTCCGTCATGTCGAGGACGGCGAAGTACTCGTCGTAGAAATCCTTGATCTTGGCGGCTTCCTTCTCCTCGCCGTTCACGATGTGCATGTAGAGCTTGCGGTGCGCGGCGGTGTGGCGCGACATGTTCATGGCCATGAACGCGACGAGTTGGAGAAAGCCCGGATACACGCGCCGGCCGCCGCCCTTATAGCGCTGCGGAACGCTGTGAATGACGGAGTTCTCGAACCATGCGAGCGATTTCGCGACAGCGAGCTCGTTGACTTCGGTCGGGCTTTCGCGGGGATCGATCGGTCCCGCCATCAGCGTCATCGAGATCGGCGTCGCCGGATGGTTCGCTTGTGACATGACGGCGACGGCGGCAAGCGTCTGCACGCACGGCTGGCAGACGGCGAGGACGTGGGCGCGCGGGCCGATCTTCTCGAGGAACTTGATCAGGTAGTCGAGATAGTCGTCGATGCCGAAGGCGCCGGCGTCCACGGGCACGTCGCGCGCATTCGTCCAGTCCGTGAGGTACACGTCATGATCGCTGAGCATTGTCCGCACGGTGCCGGCCAGCAGCGTCGAGAAATGCCCCGAGAGCGGCGCCACGATGAGGACGCGCGGCTGCGGCGTGTCGATGTCCTTCGCGAAATGGAGGAGCTTGCCGAAAGGGAGGTCGACGGCGACCTCCTCGGTTACGGTCACGTCGCGATTGCCGACCCGCACCGCCGGGATGTTGAACGCGGGCCGCGTGTGCTTGAGCTCGAAGCGGGAGACCATGGCCATCGCCGCCATGAAATGGCCGCCGAGAGGCACCGGGAAACTGACCCCGTTGCCGAGCGCGCCCATGGCCATCCGGGCGCTGGAGCGGAACACCGACACCAGATCATCCTGAAGCTGGTAGGCCTGATAAAGCATTGGGGCCGGGCTCCTAACTGCTTGGGCTTGCGCGACAGATTAAAACTATTGCAGTCTATTGTGCAGCGCGAGAGCTAAAATTGTGCAGCGCGGCGGCACCCGCAGGACAGGTTTGCAAAGATGGCGCAGGCTCGGTTGACGATCTCCTCGAAGAACTACTCGTCCTGGTCGCTGCGCGGCTGGCTACTCTGCCGGATGGGGGGGCTGGACGTCGTGGAGGAGCGGGTCGATATCGACGACCCGGACAACCGCCAGGAGCTGCTGCTGCTCTCGCCCTCGGTGCTGGTCCCGCGGCTGGTCCATGACGGGGTGACGGTCTGGGATACGCTCGCGATCGCCGAGTACGTGAACGAGGTGGCGCCCGGCGCGGGGCTTTTTCCGGCGGATCGGGTTGCGCGCGCGCATTGCCGGGCGGTGTCGGGCGAGATGCACTCGGGCTTCCACAACCTCCGCTCCGCCCTGCCGATGAACCTCAAGACGCGGCACAAGAAGTTCAAGATTTTCTCGGGCGCGCGGCCGGACGTGGAGCGCGTGCGCACGATCTGGACGGAGTGCCTGGAGAAGTACGGCGGGCCGTTCCTGTTCGGGTCGACGCCGACCGTGGCGGACGCGATGTACGCGCCGGTTTGCACGCGTTTCCGCACGTACGCGGTCGAGCTCGACGCGCTGTCGCAGGCCTACTGCGAGACGATCTTCGCTTGGCCGCTCATGCAGGAGTGGACTGAGGGCGCACTCGCCGAGCCCGACGAGATCATCGAACTCGAGGTGGAGTTTTAGCTCGCGCCGCCGGCGCGAACAGGGCTGCCGCCCTGTAACCCGCCCAGGAGGGACACCCTCCTGAACCCTCCCGTTTTTTGTTGCCCGTTTTTGTTGATTGGACAGCTTCCTGACGGCCCGCTGGCAGCAGCCGGCCATTGTGTCGCCGGACGCGCGGGGCCATATTCCCGGCGATGGCCAAATCCCCCAAAAAACCACCCAAGGACGCCGATACCACACCGCGCCCGCGGCCCTCGCGCGGCCGCTCGGGAAAGCCCCTCGGCCCGCCCGTCGAGACCAGCGCCGGCACACCTGGGTTTGGCGAAGCGCCGCAAGCGCCGTTCCTGCCTTCCCCTTCTCCCCGTTCTTTACGGGGAGAAGGCCGGGATGAGGGGCGGCCGCAGACCGCAGCACAAGGTTCCGCCCCTCACCCCGCAAGCGGGGAGAGGGGACAGGTCGCAGGCGGCGCAGGCACGGGCATTCTTCCCGCGCTCCGCCAGGTCAAGCCGCGCCCCGAGGACTTCTCGCCGTCGGCGACGCTGAACGCGATCCTCGCGCGGCCGGACGAGCGCTCGGATCGCGCCAAGGCGCTGATCGCCGCGCAACCGATGATCGCGGCGCATCCGCTCGTGAACGGCAACCTGCCGATGTTCATGCCGCATCGCCCGGAGCGGCCGGACAAGTCCGAAGGCGGCGTCGCGTTCAAGCTCGAGTCCGACTATACGCCGCGCGGTGACCAGCCGCAGGCGATCGCCGAGCTTGTCGAGGGCGTGAGCGAGCATGAGCGCAATCAGGTGCTGCTCGGCGTCACCGGCTCCGGCAAGACCTTCACGATGGCGCACGTCATCTCCGAGACGCAGCGGCCCGCGCTGATCCTCGCGCCGAACAAGACGCTCGCGGCGCAGCTCTACGGCGAGTTCAAGAGCTTCTTCCCCTCGAACGCCGTCGAGTATTTCGTCTCGTACTACGACTACTACCAGCCCGAGGCGTACGTGCCGCGCACCGATACGTACATTGAGAAGGAAGCCTCGGTGAACGAGCAGATCGACCGCATGCGTCACGCCGCGACGCGCGCGCTGCTCGAACGCGATGACGTGATCATCGTGGCGTCGGTCTCGTGCATCTACGGTATCGGCTCGGTCGAAACGTACACCGCGATGACGCTGCAGGTGCAGGTCGGCGACCAGATCTCGCGCGACCAGCTCCTCGCCGATCTCGTGGCGCTGCACTATCGCCGCAATGATGCGTCGTTCCAGCGCGGCGCCTTCCGCGTGCGCGGCGATACGGTCGAAGTCTTTCCGGCGCATTTGGAGGATCGCGCGTGGCGGATCTCGCTCTTCGGCGACGAGATCGAGACCATCACCGAGTTCGATCCGCTGACGGGGCAGAAGTCCGATGACCTCAAGCTCGTGAAGGTCTACGCCAACTCGCACTACGTGACGCCGAAGCCGACGCTGCAGCAGGCCGTGGGGGCCATCAAGATCGAGCTGAAGCAGCGTCTCGAAGAGCTGTATGCCGCCGGTAAGCTTCTCGAAGCACAGCGGCTCGAGCAGCGCACGCTGTTCGACATCGAGATGATGGAGGCGACCGGCTCGTGCGCCGGCATCGAGAACTACTCGCGCTATCTCACCGGCCGCAATCCCGGCGATCCGCCGCCGACGCTGTTCGAGTATCTGCCCGACAATGCGCTGGTGTTCACGGACGAAAGCCACGTCACCGTCCCGCAGATCGGCGGCATGTTCCGCGGCGACTACCGGCGCAAGGCGACTTTGGCTGAGTTCGGATTCCGGTTGCCGTCGTGCATGGACAATCGTCCGCTGCGGTTCGAGGAATGGGACGCCATGCGCCCGCAGACGGTGCACGTCTCGGCCACGCCCGGCGGCTGGGAGCTGAACCAGACCGGCGGATCGTTCGTCGAGCAGGTGATCCGTCCGACCGGCCTCACCGATCCGCAGATTATCGTGCGTCCGGCTAAAAGTCAGGTCGATGACCTGATCGATGAAGTGCGGCAGGTCGCGAAGGCGGGTTATCGCACACTGGTGACGACGCTGACCAAGCGGATGGCGGAAGCCCTCACCGAGTACATGCACGAGCAGGGTATTCGTGTCCGCTACATGCACTCGGACATCGAGACGCTTGAGCGCATCGAGATCATCCGCGACCTGCGGCTCGGCGCCTATGATGTGTTGATCGGCATCAATCTGCTGCGCGAGGGGCTGGATATTCCCGAGTGCGCGCTGGTGGCGATCCTCGATGCCGACAAGGAGGGTTTCCTGCGATCCGAGACGTCGCTGGTCCAGACCATCGGCCGCGCCGCCCGCAACGTCGATGGCCGCGTCATCCTTTATGCCGACCAGATGACCGGGTCGATGGAGCGCGCCATCGCCGAGACCGATCGTCGCCGCGAAAAGCAGGAGGCCTGGAACAAGGCCAACGGCATTACGCCGGAAAGTGTGCGCAAGAATATCGCCGACGTCATGTCGTCGATCTACGAGCAGGACCACGT
>JAEWIJ010000089.1 GCA_023387235.1 Pseudomonadota bacterium | reverse complement strand
GTGCCCGTGGCTTCGCCCGCAGGCCGCCCGCCATTGCGCATTTCCGCGAGGACGGAAGCGAGCTCGCTGAACACGCCGGGACAAGGCGGGTCGCCCGGAAGCTGCGTCAGAAAGCGATAGAGCAAGGGTGTGAGCGCGACGGCCTGGTCGAGCTCGAAGTCGGCTTCGGCCTTGTAGGCGCCGACGGCGCGCAGGTCGCGCGTTTCCTCGTAGCGGGCGATGATGGTCCGGAGGCGGCGTACGAGCTCTGCCTCTTCCTTGCTCCAGGCGAGTGGTGCGAGACGCGAGATCGAGGTCAGCGGATTGACGGCGGGATAGCGGCCCTGATCGGCAATGTTGCGGTCGAGGACGATGTGGCCGTCGAGAATGCCGCGCACGGTGTCGGCGACCGGCTCGTTGGTATCCTCGCCGTCGAGAAGCACGGAGAATACGCCGGTGATCGAGCCAGAGCCGGGCTTGCCTGGGCCGGCGCGTTCGAGGAGACGCGGCAACTCGGCGAAGACGGAGGGCGCGTAGCCGCGCGCGACGGGCGGCTCACCAGCGGCGAGCGCGACCTCGCGGAGTGCGTGGGCGAAGCGCGTGATCGAGTCGACCACGAGCAGGACGTTGTCGCCGCGATCGCGGAAATACTCGGCGACGGTCATCGCGGTCTTGGCCGCGTTCTTGCGCATCATCGCGCCTTCGGAGCTCGAGGCGACGACGGTGACGGCGCGCGGGGCGTGCGGCTTGACGACGTCGTCGAGGAACTCGCGCACCTCGCGGCCGCGTTCGGCGACGAGCGCGATGACGATCGTGTTGAAGCCGTTCGTGCGCGCGAGCATCGACACGAGCGTGGACTTGCCGACGCCGGAGCCGGCGAAGATGCCGATGCGCTGGCCCGCGCAGATGGGCGTGAAGAGATCGATGGCCTTGACGCCGGTGATGATCGGCCGGCGCACGCGATCGAGCGCCATGGGCGGGATCGGCTCATGATCGATCGAATAGGGGATGGCGCCGGTCGTGAGCGGACCTTGATCGTCGATCGGCTGGCCGAGCGCATTGACGACGCGGCCGAGCCAGCTCGAGTCGGGACAGATTTCCAGACTGTCGCGAACCCAGACGGGCGCGCCGAGGCCGAGACGCGGCGAGCTCGAGAAGAGCTTGATGTTGGCGCAGTCGGCATCGATGCCGATGACCTCGCCGAGCCAACGCGCGCCACCGCCTTCGACTTCCACCGCCGTGCCGAGCTCCACGCGGCGCTCGATGCCGCGCACGAGCACATGGCTCGCGGCGACTTCGGTCACGCGTCCGCCGTAGCGCACGAGCGACAGCGTGTTCGAATGGCCGGAGAAGAGCCCGGCGAGACGTTCGAGCGGGTCGCGGGGCGTGCCGCCGACGGGAGTTTGAAGCTGGGTGTTGTCGGTGGGGATCATGCCTGTCGGCTTTCAGATGGTCGTGCTCGCATCTCATCTCCTTCTCCCCGCGCGCGGGAAGAAGGCCGGGATGAAGGGTGGCCGCAAGGTGCAGCGCAAGGTTCCGCCCCCACCCTAGCCCTCTCCCCATAAAAACGGGGAGAGGGGATTCTAGCGACCGGTGCCGAGTGCCTTGATGGCATCGGTGAGCTTGCGATCGGATTGCTCGCCGGCGGCCGTCATCGCCTCGAAGGCGCGCGTCACCGAGATGAGCCGCGTCATTTCCATGACCGGATTGACGTTGGCCTGCTCGATGTAGCCTTGGGCGAAACCCTTGTTGACGAAGTCGACGACGGGTTCCGCCGGCTGATCGGGAATGACGGAAGCGCCCTCGTGACGGGTGAGTTTCGCATTCGCTGGAATCTGGAAGAGGCCGAGGCGGCCGACGCGCTCGCCGTTCTGGCTGATGGTGCCGTCGCGCGAGATCTGGATCGGGCCGCGGGCAGGATTGATCTGGATCGGCCCGCCCGACTGATCGAGGATCTGCTGCCCGTTCATGTTCTCCAGATCGCCTTGCGTCGAGATGCGCATCCGGCCATCGCGCGTGTAGACGGGACCATTGGCGCCGCTGATGCTGAGGAAGGCATCGCCCTGGACGGCGACGTCGAGCGGGTTGCCCGTCTGCACGATCGCGCCACTCGTGCGCGAGAAGGTGTGGTCGCCCGCGCCCGAATAGGCGACGGACGAGTTCTGCGTCTGCGAGAGCACGGTCTCGAAGGTCACGTTCTCGGCGCGGAAGCCGGGCGTGGTGCTGTTCGCGACGTTGTTGGCGATCGTGTCGAGGCGGCGCTGCAGTGCGAGCTGGCCGGAGAGCGCGACATAGATCCCGGTTTCCATAGCCTAGTGTCCCGATTCCGAAGTTCGCCCAAGCTCGATGCTGGTGTCCCGAGCGAACTTCGGAATCAGAAGCGACACTAGAACAGGAGATTTGCTAGTGCGATTCAGATCGAGAAACTCGCTCGATCCCGTACCGCAAGCTTTGGCGAGTTTCTCGATCATCGCACTAGACTTTCCGGATGTTCTGCATCTGCGTGAGCAGGTCATAGCCGATGCCGTTGTCGTATCCGCCGAAGAGCTGAACGACGCCGCTCGCGGCCGGTGCCGCCGGATTTTCGAGCTCCCAGAGAGCCGTGAAGCGCCCGATGAACTTGTCGAGCTTCTCCGGGTCCTTGAGATCCTCGATGTCGAGCTTCTTGGAGATCATCTCGGCCTGGCGGTCGATGTCCATGGTGGCCGTCGCCTCGGGAATGCCGAGGGCGATCTGCGTGACCTTGAGGAGCGCGCGGTCGGCCATGAGGTGGAAGGGCGTCTCGACGCTCGCGGCCTTGCGCTGGAAGTAGAGGGCGAGGCGCACGCCCTCGTTCGAGGCGCCGGCGTCCATCTCGAGCGTCTGGCGGGTGTAGCGGTCGACCGTGCCCTGGCGTGCGCGCTCGA
>JAEWIJ010000019.1 GCA_023387235.1 Pseudomonadota bacterium | reverse complement strand
CGCCAAAGGCGCGAGCGCTACGCCGCCACCATGGCATCCGCGATCTTCTCGGCCGTCATGAGCACGGGGAAGTTCGTGTTCGCGCTCGGCACCATGGGGAAGATCGAAGCATCGACGACGCGCAGGCCGCTGATGCCGCCGCGCACGCGGCCCTGATTGTCCGTCACGGCCATGGGATCGCTCTCCGCACCCATGCGGCACGTACAGGAGGCGTGCCACACGCCGATCGTCGCCTTGCGCACGAAGGCTTCGAGCGCCTCGTCGTCCTGCATGACCTCGTTGAACTTGAAGCCTTCGACGATGACGTTGTCGAATAGGTAGTTGCGCACGAACTGCGGCCCGTCGAGCAGGCGTCCGGCGAGCCCCGTGATGATCTTGTTCTTCGTGCACACGACGCCGAGCGCGCGCACGCGATCGGAGTAGGCGGCCGGGAAGGGGTTCGAGGTGATCTTGCGCACTTCGGGATGCGCATAGGCCTGCCCCATGCGCTTGAAGCCGTCCATGAGCCGCTCGAGATCGCGGCGATCGGAGAGAAGGTTGAACTCGACGAGCGGTTCCTCGCGCGGATCGCGCGAGACCAGCTTGACCTCGCCGCGCTCCGAGCACGTGCGGTTCACCCAGATGAGCATCGAGGCAATGCGCTTGCCGACGTCGTGCCATGCCGACTTGGAGACGACGCTCACGAACATATCGCCCGGCGGCAGATCGCCGATCCCTGAGGAATAGCGCAAGCCCAGCGTCATGTGCCGGCGCGTAAAATTGTTCATGCGACCTTCGGGGCGCAGGTAAGCCGAGACCGAGATGGCCGGATGGTCCGTCAGTCGCTGGCCGACGCCGCCGAGCGCCGCCCGCACGTCGATGCCGAGATCCTTGAGATGGCCGACGGGGCCGATCCCCGATCGCATGAGATGCGACGGCGAGTGGATCGCGCCGCTGCACAGGATGACCTCGTTAGCGCGGAATTCCTGTGGTTGTTCTTTGACATTCGCCCGTACGCCGACGCAGCGCTTGCCCTCGAACAGAAGCTCGCTCACTTCCGTGCTGGTCGAGATCGTCAGGTTCTTGCGGAGCCGCGTCTCGGGGCCGAGATAGCCGATCGCAGCCGAGACGCGCTGCTCGTTGGCATTCGAATGCGTGAGCGGCAGATAGCCGTCCTCGAACGCGCCGTTCTGATCCTCGACGTACTTCCAGCCTTGCGCCTCGAAGGCCGTGGCGGCCGCTTTGGAAAATCCGGTCCAATGCTCGCGGAAAATGCGGCGGACGGGAATGTGCCCTTCCTTGCCGTGGAAGGGGCCGTCGAAATCCATGTCGCGCTCGACCTTGCGGAAATAGGGGAGGACGTCGTCCCAGTTCCAGCCGCGCGCGCCGCGCGCTTCCCACTCGGCATAGTCCGTCGGCGCGCCGCGATTGGCGAGCTGTCCGTTGATCGAGGAGCCGCCACCGAGGACGCGCGCCTGCTCATATTTGCGCATGGGCGGCGGGGATTCGGTCGGATTGTTGTGCGAGACGACCTCGGTGCGCACGCGCAGCTTCGTCCAGTGAAAGCGCGGGTCGAAGTAGGCCGTGCCGGGATAGCTGTCGAGGATCTCTTTCGGGACCGCGCCGTGCGGCGTGTCGGGTCCGGCTTCGAGCAGCAGGACCTTGTTCGCGCTCTTGGCCGAGAGGCGGTTGGCGAGCACCGACCCCGCCGAGCCGCCGCCGACGATGAGGAAGTCATAGATCATGGGCATTTCCACGAGGCATGAGATTGGAGCGCTCCGATCGCGCTCCTTCCCATCTCGATAGCAGGTGGCCAGCCTGCAAATAAAGGCCCTGCTTAGCAGGCGCATGATTGGCTGGCGTGTGACGCGCGCGCTAAGCTCGACCAAACTTCCGAGGGCAACCATGCTGAAGATCTACGGCCGCGCCAACTCGATCAATGTTCGCAAGATCCTTTGGCTCTGTGAGGAAATGGGTCTGCCGTACGAGCAGGAGGATTGGGGGCGCGGCTTCCGGCCGACCAGCGATCCGGCCTTTGGCCGGATCAGCCGCTTCGGGCTCGTGCCGGTCATCGACGATGACGGCTTCGTGCTCCCCCAGAGCAACGCCATCATCCGCTATCTCGCGGCGAAGCATGGCCGGGAGGATCTTTACCCCTCCGACGGGCAGGCACGGGCTGCGATCGAGGCCTGGATGGACTGGGTGGCGACGGATCTCTTCTCGGGCCTGCGCCCGGTCTTCATCGGGCTGCACGTGAAGACGGCGGAGTTCGCGGACAAGCCGGGCGCGATCGAGTGGGGGCTCTGGCAGTGGACGCGGCAGATGCAACTGCTCGAGTCGGAGCTCGGAGAGAGTGGCAAGCCGTATCTCATGGGCGAGACGTTCACGCTGGCCGACATTCCGGCCGGGCTGGTCGTCAACCGGTGGTTCGGGCTGGACTTCGACAAGCCTGAGCTTCCCGCGGTGCTGCGCTACTATGAGCGACTCAGCGAGCGGCCCGCGTATCTTGCGCACGGGCGCAACGGGACGCCCTGATGCCGCTCCTCGCGCCTGCGGGCTTTCCAGCAGGCGCAAACCATCAAGGGATCAGTGAACTGCCAGCCACTCGCGGGCGCGGCGCTGGGCCTGGCCGATCTCGGCGCGGCTCATCTCGCCGGCAAGCTCGCTGCGGTAGCGCTTGGCTTCGCTATTGCCGCGGAGCGCCGCGAGGTTGAACCATTTGTGCGCCTCGATCAGGTCGATCTCGACGTCGCGGCCGCTGCAATAGGCGAGCCCGAGCTCGAAAAGCGCGTCCGCAGCGCCGCCCTGGGCCACAAGGGCCGGCATCTCCTGGAATGCCACATCAAATCTGGCCATGGGAACAACTCCTATCCCGGTATCAAGTCGTCGAATGCTGCCGCGCTGAACTCGGGGCGGGCATAAGCGCACGATGTCCGCGCTCTGGCTGAGAAGACGTAAATTCGATGCGCTTTTGACTAAATGACCTGAGAACGGCTTTCTTAGCTGTTCCCTAAGGAACGTCCGTCTGCGGGATTTTTGCACCTTTTCGGCACGGAGTAGTAATCGGCGGCAATAAAGCTGGTGACGGAAACTTTGCCATAATCCGAGAACGGCCTTTCGCGGGTGTTTTAAGAGGCGATCCAACGCCGCGGCTCGCGGCCGGGGAGAGCAGATCCGGATGCCACAGCGGAGGCCTGCTCAGGAGCGGCGCCTGCAGGCCGGAATAGGAGGACAGCGCCCCACACCCTTGAGACACGCGGCGCGGCCATGTATTGCTCCGCGGTCAGGCAATGGGGATCTGGGCATGGTGACACGGGAAGAAGGGCGGCTGATTGCGGTCGTGGGCGGCTCGGGCTTCGTCGGGCGGCATTCGGTCCGGGCACTGGCACGCCGCGGGTTCAGGGTACGGGCCGTATGCCGCCGGCCGGACCTTGCCGGCTATCTCCAGCCCATGGGCAGCGTCGGCCAGATTCATGCCGTGCAGGGGAATGTCCGCTATCCCGACTCGATCACGCGCGCGCTCGAAGGCGCCGATGGCGTAGTCAACCTAGTCGGCATTCTCGCCAAGTCCGGCGCGCAGACGTTCGAATCGATCCATGTCACGGGCGCCAAGACCGTGGCGCGGGCTGCGAGGGATGCCGGCGCAAGCCGCCTCGTGCACGTCTCCGCGATCGGCGCGGGCACGAACGCGCCAGGGCAATACGGACGCACCAAAGGCCAGGCCGAGGGCGCGGTACTCGAGGCGTTCCCCGAGGCGATCATCCTGCGCCCGTCGCTGATCTTCGGCCCCGAGGACAGCCTCTTCAATCGCTTTGCCGCCATGGCGCGGGCGGCACCGGTGCTTCCGCTCGTCGGCGGACGCACGCGTTTCCAGCCCGTCTATGTCGGCGACGTCGCGACGGCCATTGCCAATATCTGCGAAGGCGCAGGCAAACCCGGCACAATCTACGAGCTCGGCGGTCCGGAGGTTCTGACTTTCAGGGCGCTGCTCGATCGCGTGCAGAAGCACGCCGGTCGCGCGCGGAGCTATGTGCCGCTGCCCTTCTGGCTCGCGAAGCTTACGGCGGCCGTGACGGCGCCGCTTCCCAATGCGCTGAGGCCGCTCACCGTCGATCAGGTGCGGATGCTGCAGGTCGACAATGTCGTGAGCGAGGCTGCCGCCAAGGAAAACAGAACCCTGCAGGGCCTCGGCGTCCACGGGCCGCACGCGATCGACACCATCGTGCCGGCGTATCTCGAGTCCTATCGCACGAAGGGTCAGTATTCGCATTATCGGGGATAAGGTGGCGGCCGGAGTGAAACCAGCGGCGGCCGCCGGCTAGTCTCCCGAGCGAACCTCGGCATCAAAAGGGATACTAGAAGTATCGGCTAGCTCAACAGGAGACGGCGTCCGTGCTGCTCATCCGACTGCTCGAATTCACAAGCTATCTCATCTCGCTCTACACCTGGGTGATCATCGCGAGCGTGATCCTGAGCTGGCTGATGGCGTTCAACGTCGTCAATGCCTACAACCCCTTCGTGCGCTCGCTGTGGAACGGTCTCAACGCCGTGACCGAGCCGCTCCTGCGCCCAATCCGGCGCGTCCTGCCCGATCTCGGCGGCATCGACATATCGCCGGTCATCCTGCTGCTCGGCTGCTACTTCATGCAGAGCGTGGTCATTCCAACGCTCATCGACCTCGTGAGATGACGGCTGATGCGCAGGTGCCTTGGACGCGCTCTCGCGACGGCTTGATCCTGCGGGTTCGGGTGACGCCCAAATCCGCCAAAGATATGGTGGAGGGCCTCGAGGCGAGCGCGCAAGGCCCGGCGCTCAAGGTGCGCGTCCGCGCCGTGCCGGACAAGGGCGCGGCGAATGCGGCCGCCATCGAGACCGTTGCCGACTGGCTCGGTGTGGCAAAGAGTTCTGTTACGCTCACCACAGGCAGCACAGCGCGGGTCAAGAGCCTCGCCATTGCCGGCGACGGCGCAACGCTCGCGGCACAATGCGCGCGCCGCCTGGGCGTTCAGGATTGATTGGGGGAAAGCAGCGGAATGTCGGGTGCGAGACTGATCGACGGCAAGGCCATTGCCGCAAAGCTGAGGGCGGATGTCGCCACCGCCGTGGCGCGCCTCGGGCGCGAGCATGGTGTGACGCCGGGACTTGCGGTCGTCCTCGTCGGCGACGATCCCGCGAGCGAGGTCTACGTCCGCAACAAGGATCGTGAGACGCGCGCCGCCGGCATGAACTCGTTCGAGGTCAAAGTGCCGGCGACGACGAGCGAGAGCGACCTGCTCGCGATCGTCGAAGAGCTCAACCTCCGCCCGGATGTCGACGGCATTCTCGTCCAGCTCCCCCTGCCGCCGCATATCGACAGCGGGCGCGTGATCGAGGCGATCGATCCGGCCAAGGACGTGGACGGCTTCCATCCCATCAATGCCGGCCGTCTCGCCTCGGGCCAGTCGGCGCTGGTGCCCTGCACGCCACTCGGCTGCATCATCCTGGCGAAGTCGGTGCAAGCGGACCTCTCCGGCCTCGAGGCCGTCGTCATCGGGCGCTCCAACATCGTCGGCAAGCCCGTGGCGCAGCTTCTGCTGGCGGAGAATTGTACGGTGACGGTCGCGCACTCGCGCAGCCGGTCGCTGCCGGAGATTGCACGGCGCGCCGATCTGCTCGTCGCCGCGGTCGGGCGGCCTGAGATGATCCGTGGCGACTGGATCAAGCCCGGCGCAATCGTGATCGACGTCGGCATCAATCGCGTGCCGGGCGAAGGCGGCAAGAATCGCCTCGTCGGCGATGTCCATTTCGAGGATGCACGAAAGGTGGCGGGGGCGATCACGCCGGTGCCCGGCGGCGTCGGCCCGATGACGATCGCGTGCCTCCTGCGCAACACGCTTGCGGCCGCAGCGGCGCGTCGCGGGATGCCGGCGCCACTTTGATGCTCGCTTGACGCCGGTGTCCCTATCATCGCGCCAGCACGTGATGACATGCGGGGTCATCGTCGTGCCGATTGCAGGGCGTTAGTTCAGGCCGGACCGCCAATTTCGGCGGCCTGCCGAGGAGCCGACAGCCATGACGGATACGAATCCATCCATCCTCTCGCATGTCTCCATCGGGACACGCGATTTTGAGTGCGCGACGCGCTTCTACGACGCCGTGCTTGCAACCCTCGGCTGTCGCCGCATCATGGAACATCCAGGCGCTGTTGCGTATGGCCGTGTCTATCCTGAGTTCTGGGTTCAGATGCCGATCGACGGCAAGTCGGCAAGCATCGGCAACGGCACGCATTTCGGCTTCTTCGCGACGTCGAAAGCGGAGGTCGATGCATTTCATGCGGCGGGTGTCGCTGCGGGTGCGACGGACGATGGCGCACCCGGTCCGCGGTCTGAATACGGCGCGCCGTACTACGGCTGTTTTCTGCGCGATCCCGACGGACACAAGATTGAAGCTGCGTTCTGGGATGTCGACATGGCGCGACGGCTCGGTATGGCCTAGATAGAAAGGCGCGGAGGATGGCGGACGGTTCATCGCCTTGTCTGCAAGTTGACGCAATCGCATGGGATATGGGGCGGGTTTGAGAGCAATGACTTTCCGCGAGCGCGCCGGCTGTGGCGGCCGGTGTCTGTGCGCGGCCGGGGCAACGGTCATGACCAAGTGGCTATTGGCATTTCTCCTGGTGTTCGTCGGCCTTGCCGACGGCGCCAGCGCGCAGGATCGCTGGGCGCGCATCAACTCCGTGACGGCTGGTGTCGGCAGCAAGCAGGTGCTCGTCGATGCTTCCGGCTGGACGCAGGGCTGCCGGGGCATCCGGATCGCCGTCCGGGATGGGACGATTGCGATCGAGCACATCTCGATCGTCTACGCGACCGGCCGTGTCCACGCCGAGAACCTGTCGCCGCCCGTGCGGGTCGCGCCGGGTGCGCAGAGTCGTATATTCGCGCCGACCGATGACGCGCGCCAGATCCGTCTGGTCACGATCCGCTTCTCGCGCGTGGACCGTTCGGCGCGCGCGGCGACGATCGAGGTGTGGGGACTGCAGGCCGCGCCGCTGCGGCGGTTCCGCGGCCCGCCCGAGACCGCGCAGCAGCCCACTCAACCGCGTCAATTCAAGCTGGAGCCGCCAGCCGGCGGCAGCGCGCCCCCGACGATCGCGCGCCGGGCCGATCCGCCGCCGGTCGCACGCTCCGAACCGCCGCCCCCGTCGTCGACGGATGCCACACGGCCAAGCGAGGCGCCGCGCACGCGCAGCATGCGGGCGCCGCCGCCGAGCGCGGAAACGATGGCCCAACCGCCGCCGCCGCCCACCATGCCGGGTGCTGCGCCGAAAGCGTCGAGCCGCTCGTTCTCATCGGCCGACCCCAGCAAGCCCTACAACGAGGTCGACATCTTCTTCGGCACGGACCGCAAGAGGGAGGCCGACCGCAGCAAGTTTGGCCGCCCGGTGGCGACCTTCGGGACGGGGCGGTCAAACCAACTCACGCTCGGCAAGGCTATCGTGACCGTGCCCAAGGAAGGCCGCGACAAGGGCTCTATTCCGCGGCCCGAATGGGATCTGATCGTTGCGCGCTTTGCGCTGCGCGACGAGGACCGGTCGCGTGATTTCACGCTGTTCGCCGTCGACGTCCTGCCGGAGCGGGATTTCGTGCGCGAGGCGCGCCAGAAGCTCTCCGGTGCGCGCCGCTTCCCCGGCCAGGCGTTCGTCTTCGTGCACGGTTATTTCGTGACGTTCGACGATGCGCTGTTCCGCGCCGCCCAGATCGCGCATGATCTCGAATTCGACGGCGTGCCGTTCGTCTTCAGCTGGCCATCCGTGGCGGGCCTCACGGGGTATGTGCTCGATCGCGGCCGTGCGCGCGATGCGCGCGACCAGCTTCGCGAGTTCATCGACGTCGTCGCGAAGCAGAGCGGCGCCACCGAGGTGCATCTGATCGCGCACAGCATGGGCGCCGATCCGCTGCTCGAGGTGCTGCGCGACATCCAGCGCAGCGAGCCGGCGATCGCCAAAGGCGGGCGCCCGCGCTTTGGCGAGATCATCCTCGCCGCGCCCGATGTGACGCGTGAGAGCTTCGAGCTGATCGCGGCCCAGATCACGGGCCTGCGCCGCGGGATGACGCTGTACGCATCCTCGTCCGACCGTGCGCTCGCGGCATCGCGCTGGACGCGGCTCGGCGAGAGCCCGGCGGGCTACGTGTCGAGTGACGGTCCACTCGTCGTGCCCGGCGCCGCCGACACGATCGATATCTCGAGCCTCGATACGAGCTTCTTCTCGATCAACCACTCGACGTTTGCCGATCGTGAGGCGCTGCTCGGTGACATCCGCAGTCTCATCATCAGCGGCATGCGGCCGCCGAATACGCGCGGAGAAGCATTCGAGCTCGTCCAGGGCGATCACGGCGCCTACTGGCGCTACAAGAAGTAGCGCGCCGAACCTAGTGGAGCCTGCCCCAGGCGCTCAGGCCGCGACTCAGGCGATGGCCGCGACCGCGCGGCGCGCGAGAACGCCGACGAGTTGCGCCCGGTAGGCGGCGGGCGCGTGCATATCGGCGATCATGTCGTCGGCCGGGACCTTGATCCCCTCGATGGCCTTCGCGCTGAAGCTCTTGCCGAGCGCGCTCTCCATCTCGGGCACGCGGAAGACGCCGCCCTGGCCGGCACCCGTGGCCGCCACGCGCACCCCCGCAGTCCCCTTGCTCACCATCACGCCGACGAGCGCGAAGCGCGAGGCGGGGTGCGCGAACTTCTCGTAGGCCGCCCGCTCGGGCGCCGGGAAGGAGATTGCGCGGATGATCTCGCCCTCTTCGAGCGCGGTCGTGAAGAGGCCGTCGAAGAAATCGTCGGCGGCGATGCTGCGGCTGTCCGTGAGGATGCTCGCGCCGAGGCCGAGGATGGCTGCCGGGTAGTCGGCGGAGGGATCGTTGTTGGCAAGCGAGCCGCCCATGGTGCCGCGGTTGCGCACCTGCGGATTGCCGATCAATCCCGCGAGATGCGCGAGCGCCGGGATCAGACGGCGCACGTCCGGTGAGGCGGCGACATCGGCATGGCGGGTCATGGCCCCGATCGTGAGCTTGTCGCCCTCGACACGGATGCCCGAGAGATCGGCAATACCGCCGAGATCGATGAGGGCGGCCGGTTGTGCGAGGCGCTGCTTCATCACAGGCAGCAGCGTCTGGCCGCCGGCGATGTAGCGCGCTTCGCCGCTCGCCTCATAGGCCTTGCGCGCCTCGGCGAGACTCGACGGGCGAAGATAGTCGAAAGCCGGAATGCCCATGGATCAGCCCCCTGCCGTGCCGGCTGTGTGCATGGTCCGCGCGCCATCGAGCACGGCTGCGACGATGTTCTGATACCCCGTGCAGCGACAGAGATTGCCTTCGAGGCCATGGCGGACGGCGGCCTCCTCGATGTCGGGCTTGTCGGCGACGAGCGCGACCGCGGCCATGATCATGCCGGGCGTGCAGAAACCGCACTGGAGGCCGTGGTGCTTGCGGAAGGCCTCCTGCATGGGATGGAGCTCGCCGCCCTTCTGCAGGCCCTCGATGGTCGTGATGCCGGCGCCGTCGGCCTGGACGGCGAGGACCGTGCAGCTTTTGGCCGAGCGGCCGTCCATGTGAACCGTGCAGGCGCCGCACTGGCTCGTGTCGCATCCGACATGCGTGCCGGTGAGGGAGAGCGTGTCCCTCAGCACGTCGACGAGCAGCGCGTTGGCCGGAACGTCGAGGTTATGCCGCGTCCCGTTCACGGTGAGCGTGATCTCAGGCATGGGTCGGGCGATCTCCTGGTCGAGCAATTGATCGATCTGACGTGGCGCGGACCCGGCGCACGCTCCGGGGCGCAGCTTTCGGCTCGGTGCGCTGGGGGCGCGTACCGGTCTCCTTCGTGAGCAACGCTTGAGAGGAACGCCGGACCGGATGGCCGTGCGCACGTCCGGACAGGTGCGAGGTTAGCGCGGGGATGGGGGTCCTGCCAACCCCTGCCGGCCGCCGGGCGGCCTGCTCAGGGCGCAGGTGCTACCGGCAGCTCGAGGATGGCGCGCCAGCGACCGTCGATGCCATAGGCCGTATGGAGATGCGTGCCGAGCAGCATCACGAGCGTCCGGGCCACTGCAATCTGGAGGGCGGCAGGCCCGCGATCGGCGCCGCAGTCCACGCGGCCGGCCGAGCGCGCACCCGCTTCGGCATCGCCGAATGTCAGGGTGACCATCATCTCGACCTTGTTTCCGTAGGGCGTGAGCTCGACGTGGATGCCGGCGCCGTTGTCGGCGTAGGCGAGCGCGCCGTCCACAATGCGCGCGATCGCATGGTGGAGCGCGGCGGCCTCCGAGAGCACGGCGCGGTCCGTGCCCGGCTGCCAGCTCAGAGCCACCTGCCGTGCCGCGGCATCGGAGGCCGCTTTGCGAAGGACGTCGCGCACGGTGTCCTCAAGATCGACCGGATGGTGGGGGGCGAAGGCCGCGGCGGCGACGGTGCCGGTGAGCGTCAGCATATCCTCGCTGGCGCGAAGCAGGTTCTGCCCGCCCTCGAGGATGTCGATGGCGCTGTCGCGATAGCGGGGCGCGCCGACGGGCCCGAGAATCTCGTGGCGGATGGCGTCGGCATTGCCAAGGATGGCATTGAGAGGCGTACGCAACTCGTGGCTCATCATGGCGAGCAGCCCCGAGACCTCGCGGCGAGCACCTTCAAGCGTCAGGGCGCCGGAGGCGGCGAAGCTCGCGGCTTCCTCAGCACGCGCGCGCTCGAAAGCGGGGGTGCGGCGCGCGGTGGGGAGGGGGGCTTCGGCAGCGCGGACCATGAGCAGGAGGGCGACGGCTGCCGCACTGAGGCAGATGCCGGCGCCGGCGAGGGGGCCGATGACGTCGCCGACAGCCATCGTGAACGCCACCGCGAGGGCGAGGTGGCCGAGGGCGATGGCGGCATGGAGCGTGCGGTCGAGGGCAATGCGGCGGAGATCGATCTGGTAGCCGAAGCCGGCGAGGTCTCTGACAATCGCCGTCAGCTGGTCCTTGGCGCCGGCGAATACTTCCCGCCGGACCAGTGAAATCGCCCGCGCCATACTTGCCCCCGTCATTCTGATGCGCAAATGAGCCGGGGGCCCCCAAGCGCCCGAATCACATGGACATTATGCCCATGCGATTCGACCGATGTCGAGTTTAATGGTTTAGTAATACTTGCAGATGGCAGGCTGACAAAGATGTAGCGGAGTATTATTCGAGCATCTTCGAGACGATCTCATGTACATCATTGGAGAGCCCGGGCGTAGATGCAATCTTCTCCAGAGCGCGCATCGCCAGACGTTTCCTGCCGCTTTCCAAGGAGCGCCAGCTGCGGAATGCGCCAAGTATGCGCGCGGCGACCTGCGGGTTGATCTTGTCAAGTTCAGTAACGCGATCGGCCATGAAAGCATAACTAAGGCCGTCCGGGCGATTGAACTGGACTGGATTGCTGCCGGCGAACGCGCCGATCAGCGCGTAGACCTTGTTCGGCGTGCGCATGGAGAAGAGCGGATGCGCCATGAGCTGCTTCACGGTGCGCAGCGTCGAGGCGAGTGGTGATGCAGCCTGCAGACCGAACCAGCTTGCTATGACGAGATGGTCATCCTTCCAGCGCGCATAGAAGCGATCGAGGGCCTTCGCGCGCTCGGGGACGTTCAACGTGGAAAGGATGGCGAGCGCGCCGATCTCGTCGGTGGCGTTGCGCGCCTCGTTGAAGTGGCGCGTGACGCGGGCGATGTCGGCCGGCCGTCCGCGCGCGGCGAGAAGGCCGAGCGCGCCGAGCCGCAGTGCGCGCGTGCCCGCGCTCTTCGCGTCGGGTGAATAGCGCCGACCGCTGGCGTTCGACTCGTAGATTTCGACGAGGCGGTCGCCGAGCTCGGTGCCGATCGCCTTGCGCAGCCAGCGCCGCGCACGATGCACGAGGGCGGGGTCGACGTCACGCGCGAGAATGCGCGCGATGTCGCTCTCGCTCGGCACCGCGAGCACCTGCGCGACATAGGCGGGCTCGAGGCTTTCGTCGGCGAGCACGGCCGCAAGCGCGCCGCAGTAGGCACTGGGCTTCGGCGGGCGCTCGCCCTTGCGCAGGGCTTTGACGGAGGCGACGAGCAGGCGCATGGCATAGTCCTGCGTCGCCTGCCAGCGATTGAAGCCGTCGGTGTCGTGCGTCATCAGGAATTCGAGCTGCCGCTCGCTGTGACTGATGGTGAGATTGACCGGCGCGGAGAACTCGCGGAGCAGCGACGCGACAGGCTTCGAGGGAATGTCGCGGAAGGTCCAGCGCTCGTTGCGCTTCGTCATTTCGAGTACGCCGTCGGCGACGTCGCGCCCATTGGCGAGCGTCAGCGGCAGCTCATGCCCGTTGGCACCGAGCAAGCCGATCTTCAGAGGGAGCGGCACAGGCTTCTTTTTTGGCGCGCCGGGCGAAGGGCCGTGCACCTGCTCGACTTCCAGTGTCGCCGTCTTGGCGCGCGCGTCGTACTTGAGGTTGGCGACAAGCTCCGGCGTGCCGGGCTGGTTGTACCAGTTCATGAACTGGTCGAGATTGCGCCCGCTCGCGTCCGCGAAGCACTGTAGGAACTGCTCGACGGTCGCGGCCTCGCCGTCATGGCGCTCGAAGTAGAGGTCCATGCCTTCGCGGAATTTCTCGCGGCCGAGCATGGTCGCGATCATGCGCACGAGCTCGGCGCCCTTCTCGTAGACGGTCGCGGTATAGAAGTTGTTGATCTCGATGTAGCTCGACGGGCGCACGGGATGTGCGAGCGGGCCCGCGTCCTCGGGAAACTGTCGCGCCTTGAGCTGACGCACGTCCTGAATGCGCTGCACGGTGCGCGAGCGCGTGTCGGCCGAGAATTCCTGGTCGCGATAGACTGTCAGGCCTTCCTTCAGGCAAAGCTGGAACCAGTCGCGGCAGGTGATGCGGTTGCCCGTCCAGTTGTGGAAGTACTCGTGTGCGATGACGCGCTCGATGTCGGCATAAGAGGCATCGGTCGTCGTCTCGGGCTTGGCGAGCACGAGGCGGTCGTTGAAGATGTTGAGGCCCTTGTTCTCCATCGCGCCCATGTTGAAGTCCGACACGGCGACGATATTGAACACGTCGAGATCGTACTCGCGCCCGAAGCGTTCCTCGTCCCACGTCATGGAGCGCTTGAGCGCATCCATGGCCCAGGCGCAGCGGTCCTCCTTGCCGGGCTCGACATAGATCGCGAGATCGACCTTGCGGCCGGACATGGTCTTGAAGCTGTCCGTGTGCGCGGCGAGCTTGCCGCCGACGAGCGCGAAGAGATAGGCGGGCTTGGGATGCGGATCGTGCCAGATGGCGAAGTGGCGTCCGGCGGCGAGCTTTCCCGTTTTGACGAGATTGCCGTTCGAGAGCAGCACCGGCGCCGCGTCGCGATCCGCCTCGATGCGCGTCGTGTAGGTCGCGAGCACGTCGGGCCGGTCGAGATAGTACGTAATGCGGCGGAAGCCTTCCGCCTCGCATTGTGTGCAGTAGATCTCGCGCGAGCGATAGAGGCCGCTCAGCGCCGTGTTCGCCTCCGGATTGCAGAACGTCTCGATGTGAAGCTTGAAGGGTTTTGTCGGTACGCGCGGGAGCGTGAGCGTCTTGTCGGTCAGCTTGTAGGCCGCCCCGTCGAGCGCCTTGCCGTCGAGCGCGATGGCGGCGAGCTCCAGCATCTCGCCATCGAGGACGAGCGGGCCGCCCGCTTTCCGCGCCGCCGGATTGGGGCTCAGGCTCAGCGTCGCCGCGACACGCGTCTTCGTCGGATGCAGCGCGACATCGAGATCCACCGCTTCGATCAGATACGGCGGCGGTGTGTAGTTCTTGAGCAGGATCGGCTGCGGCTTCTGCGGCTTCATTTCTGGTTCCACTGGAGTATCCGGTCGGGCGGGCGGATGCGCGTACCCGTCGCGCTAAGGGCACTTTGGGGCCTTCTCGTGATCCCGCCAATCGGATTCGCGCCTCGCCCCTGCGGTTGCGCGTTTCGTACCTCCCGCCTACACCTTGAGCCAGTGCCCGCCCGCGAGGAAACGCCTAAGGAACCCGCCGATGACCGAGCCCTATGCCCGCTACAAGGCCTTGAAGTTCGCCCGCCCGCGTCCGCGCGTGCTCGAGGTCATCATGTCCAATCCGGGCAAGCTCAACGCGCTCGATGCCAACGGCCACCGGGAGATCGCGGAGGTCTGGCGTGATATCGATCGCGATCCCGAGACCTCCGTTGCCGTGCTGCGCGGCGAGGGCGGCGTGTTCTCGGCCGGCGGCGATCTCTCCATGATCAAGGAGATGCACGAAAGCTGGGACGTGCGCACGCGTGTTTGGCGCGAGGCGAGCGATCTCGTCTACAACGTGATCAACTGCACGAAGCCGGTCGTCGCGGCCATCGAGGGACCGTGCGTCGGGGCGGGGCTTGCAGCCGCCATGCTCTCGGATGTCACGGTCGCGGGGCGCAAGGCGCGCATCATCGACGGTCACGCGCGGCTCGGCGTCGCGGCGGGCGACCATGCCGCGATCATCTGGCCGCTGCTCGTCGGTATGGCCAAGGCGAAGTACTACCTCTTGCTGAACGATCCGCTGACGGGCGAGGAAGCCGAGCGCATTGGCCTCGTGTCGCTCGTCGCGGATGACGACAAGGTAGTGGAGACGGCGCTGGGTGTGGCCGAGCGTCTCGTTGCCATGCCGCCGGCGGCCGTGCGCTGGACGAAGCACGCGCTCAACAACTGGCTGCGCATGGCGGGCCCGACGTTCGATGCTTCCCTCGCTATGGAGTTCATGGGCTTCTCGGGGCCGGAGGCGAAGGAAGGCATGACCGCGCTCATGGAGAAGCGCCGGCCGAAGTTCGATCCGAAGGATCCATTTTGAGAGCTAGGCTCGCCGGCCGCCTGATTCCCCTCCCCCTTGCGGGGAGGGGCTAGGGGTGGGGGGAATCCCTACCGCTGGCGTTCTGCAATCCCCCCTCCTAACCTCCCCAGTCGTGTCGAAGACACGCCTTCAGCGCTGTGGGAAGGGACGAGGTGGCGCTTGTGGCGAAGCGAGAGCGTTCAAAACTGATAACGCCTCAAGCCACCGTCGACCGGAATGACTGTTCCGGTGATGTAGGACGCGCGTGGCGAGACGAGGAAGGTGACGAGGTTCGCAATGTCCTCAGGCTCACCGTAACGCCCGACAGGGATTTCGTTGTCGGCCTGCCACTGCCGATACTCGGGCGTATAGTTGCGGCGGATCTGCTCGCTCATGATGCGGCCTGGCGGAATGCAGTTCACCGTGATGCCCGCCTTGCCGACCTCGCGCGAGAGGCCCTTGGCCCAGGCGTGCATCGCGGCCTTCGCGGCGAACGCGCCGTTCACGCCATCAGGCTCGGACTTGCCTGTGATGTTGATGATCCGCCCCCACTTCCGCGCGATCATCTGATCGAGCAGGCGATGCGCGAGCTGGCGCTGACGCGTGAAATTGAGCGTCATCGCCTCGACCCACTGCTCTTCCGCCGCGTCCTTGCCGAAGTGACGGCTTCCGCCCGCATTGTTGATCAGGATGTCCACCGCGCCGAACTCGGCGAGCGCGCGCGTCGCGATGCGGTCCGGAGCTTCCTCGGCCATGAAGTCCTGCTGAATGAGGAGGGGCGCGATGCCACCCGCGGTCGTTATCTCGCTCGCGACTTCCTCCAGCAGATTGAGACGCCGCGCCACGAGCGCGAGCCGCACGCCCTCTGCCGCGAGCGCCTTCGCGATGCCGCGGCCGATGCCCATGCTCGCGCCGGTGACGATGGCCGTCTTGCTCGCAAGATCGAGATCCATGGCGTTTCTCCTGTTGTTCTTATTTGAGCACGATCAGCGCGTCGGCAGCGACGCAGCCCTCGCCCTTCGCCCGCACGAACACCGGATTGATGTCCATCTCCTTGAGTCGGTCGCCAAGTGCGGCCGCCATGCGTGAGACTTCGACCAGCATGGCCGCGAGCGCCTCCTTGTCGGCGGGCGGACTGCCGCGATAGCCGTCGAAAAGCTTGGCGCCGCGCAGCTCCGCGATCATGTCGTGCGCCGTCTCGAGATCGAAAGGCGCGATGCGGAAGGTGACGTCCTTCAGCACTTCCGTCAGCACGCCACCGAGACCGAGCGCGACAGTCGGCCCGAAGCTCTCATCGTTCACGACGCCGATCAGCGCCTCGACGCCGGAGGCCATCTCGCTGACGAGTACACCGTCGATGAGAGCGTCCGGCTTGTAGCGCTGGGCGCTCGCGATGATCTCGCTCGCGACCTTAGGAAGATCCTCGGCTGCGACTTTCAGTTTGACGCCGCCGGCTTCCGTCTTGTGCGCGATATCGCGCGAGACGATCTTGACCGCGAACGGGCCGCTCAGATTGGCCGTAAGCCGCGCGAAATCGCCGTTCGGCGGCACGACGACCTCGCGCGTCACCGGCACGCCGAAGCGCGACAGGATCGCCTTGCTCTCGATCTCGGAAAGCGTGACGGCGCCGCTCGGCAGATCGAGGCCTGACGGGATCTCGATCGTTGGCGCAACGCGCGGCAGCAGGCGCCGGCGATCCTCGGCATAGCGTGCGAGCACGGCGGCGGCGTGCGCGAGACGGATCGGCGAGGCCATGTGTGGAATGCCGGCCTCGTGAAACATCTGCCAGGCTTCCTCGGATTTGTCGCGGCGACCGGACCACGCGACATGAACGGGTTTGTCCGTCTTGGCAGCCGCATCGACGATCGCTTGTGCCGCAAGTGCAATTGCCTTGCCGCCCGCCGAGGCGAGCAGGATCGAGAGCTGGTCGATCGCTGGGTCTTCGAGAATGATGTCGAGCGCCTTGGTGAAGAGGCCCGGATCGTTGAACACGCCAGCGGTCGTATCTGCGGGATTGTCCGCCGCGCCGAAGCTCGGGATGACCGTCTTCAGGGCATCGACGGAGCGCTGCGAGAAGCTCGGCAGGGCGAGGCCGTCCTTGACGGCGCGATCGGCGAACACGATGCCGGAGCCGCCGGAGATGGAGAGCACGCCGATGTTGCGGCCCTTCGGCAAGCGTCCTTGCAGCGCGAGCTTGGCGACGTCGACGATCTCCTCGACATCCTGCACCTCGATGAGGCCCGACTGGCGGAAAGCGGCGCGATAGAGATCGTAGTTGCCCGTCATGTTGGCGGTGTGCGAGGCGGCGGCCTTGGTGCCGCTCTCGGTCTGTGCGCCTTTCCAGATGAACACGGGCTTGCCCGTTTCGAGCGACTTGCGGCCGAGATCGAGCAGGCTCCGCGCGTTCGGTGTACCTTCCATGTAGGCGAAGGCGAGCTTCGTGCCGGGATCGTCGAGGAATTCGCCGAGCAGCTCCGGCATGGTGATGTCCGTCTCGTTGCCCGTCGAGACCACGTGCCGGAAACCGAGCCCCTGTGCTTCCGCCATGTTCACGACGGCATAGCCGAAGCCGCCGGACTGGAAGGCGCACGAGACCGGCCCCTCGCGAAGCTGCGTCTCCTGGCTGACGCTGCCGAACACGCACCACATGCGCGACGGGACCGACAATGCGCCCTGACAGTTCGGCCCGATCACGCGCACGTTGCTCTCGCGCGCGGCCTCAAGCAGTTCATCCTCCAGCTTGCGGCCTTCCGCGCCGCCCTCTCGGAAGCCGGCCGTCAGCACGATCGCGAAAGGAATGCCCGCCTTGCCGCAATCGCGGACGGCATCGGGCACGCCCTTTGCCGGCACGGCGATCAGCGCGAGATCGACGGGCGACCCGATCGCCGCCGCGCTCGGATAGCACTTGAGACCATGCAACTCGCCGTACTTCGGATTGACGAGATGGATGGGCTTCTTGAAGCCCGCGCCCTTGAGCGCGGCGATCGGTTGTCCGCTGATGCGCGAGAGGTCGCCGGATGCGCCGATGATGGCAATGGCATTGGGATCGAAAAGACGCTCGAACGACATCGAGAGGTATTCCTGAATTGATGGTGGTGACTTGCTGAAAGGATCGCGGCCGTGGCCGCGATCCTGGCGGCCTCATCCGCGCACGAGACCTTCCGGTGCCGAAAGCGGCAGGCCGAGCATGACGCGGCGCTTGAGCCAGGGCGAGGGCTTGTAGCGCGGATCGCGGTAGAACTCGAAGAGACGTTCGAGGATGAAGAGCACGCGGCCCGGGCCGATGCGGTCGCCCCACTCGATCGGCCCGAACGGATAGCCGAGGCCGAGCTTGGCACCCTTGTCGATATCCGCCGGCACGCCGATGGCGCGCTGGGCGATATTGCAGCCCACATTGACGAGCGCGGCGACGGCGCGCTGCGCAACGAAGCCGGGGCTGTCGTTGATCACGATCGCGGCCTGCCCGTCGTGCGCCATGAGGGCGTGAGCTTCGTCGCGGTACTTGGGGTCGGTTGCGGGCGTGATCATGACCGTGCGCGGACCTTTGAGACCAAAAAGCAGGTCCACGGCAACAGTTCGCGCGCCATCCATCTTCAGCTCGGCGACGGCGGTCGTCAGGTCATAGCCGACCGGCGTGATGACGATCAGCGCATCCTTGCTCGGCGTCGCGCCGCTTTCGATCTCGACGCCCGTGCTCTTGAGATACTCGATGAAGGGTGCCTGCAGATCCTGATTGTGATCGCTCGGGCGCAGCCACACGGACTTCGGCAGCGCTGACGGTGTCGCGCGTCCTTCCGGCTCGACCTTCTTGCCGCCTTCGTAGGTGTACCAGCCCTGGCCGGTCTTCTGGCCGAGCAGGCCGCCGGCAGCCCGCAGCGTCATCAGCGGCGATGGGGAATAGGCCGGCTCCTGGTAGAACTGCGCATACATGGACTCCATGGCCGCCGAGCCGATGTCGATGCCGACGAGATCGGAAAGCGTGAACGGCCCCATGCGGAAGCCCGGCGCGCCGGTCATGATCCGGTCGATCTCGTAGAACGTCGCGACATCCTCGATGAGAATGCGCTGGCACTCCGGCCCCATGCCGCGCCCGATGTGATTGACGAGGAAGCCTGGGCTGTCGACGCAGAGCACGGGCTCGCGCGTCATGCGCCGGCCGATGGTCATGAGCGCGTCCGTCACCCACGGTTCGGTCTTGAGGCCGGGGATGATCTCGACGAGCTTCATGAGCGGCACGGGATTGAAGAAGTGCATCCCGCCAATGCGGCCGGGGTGCTTCGACTTGGCGGCGATTGCGGTCACCGGCAGCGACGAGGTGTTCGACGCGATGATCGTCTCGGGCCCGCAGATCTCGTCGAGGCGGGCGAACATCTCCTGCTTGATGTCGAGGCGCTCGAAGATGGCTTCGACGACACAGTGCGCCTTCGCCATGTCCTTGAGGTCGCTCGATACGGTGATCCGGCCGAGCGCCGCCTCCATGTCGGCGGCGGGAAGGCGGCCTTTCTCGACCTGGGAGGCGAGCAGCTTGCGGATAAACTCCTTTGCCGCCTCGGCCGCGCCCGGCTTCTCGTCGTAGGCGATGACGCGCATGCCGCCCTGGGCCGATACCTGCACGATGCCGCGGCCCATGGTCCCGGTGCCGACGACGCCGATGATCATGTCCTCGCGATTCGCGTCGAATGCCATGTCTTCCTCTCTGCTCGCAGAATGGGTTGGGTCTGCCTGCGGCCGCCAGGGGCGCGGCAGTCTCGGTGCGCGGCTCCCGGCGCGCGATCGGCGTTTCCTGTTTTTTCTAACGGTGATCGCACCCTAAGGGGCGGGTGCTGGTACGACAATAGCTTCCCGCGCGGCGGGGCGACGCGCGCCGATGGGTAGTCAGGCGCGCCGGGATTGGCTAAATTCGGCCGCAGGATTTGGTGGGACAGTTGGGGGGTGCCATGAAAGCGCGGTTCTGGTGCGCACTGGCAGCCGGCTTGGCGTTTTCAGGCTTGGCCGGTCCGGCTGATGCGCAGTTCATCATCGATCACGAGACGAGCGGCAACAAGCTACGGGGCCTGCACGGTCCGACGGCGCCGCGCATCCGGCGGAGTTTCGAGTCCGACCGCGAGGCCGCGACCACGTTCCGCGAGATTCTCGCAGCGACCGGTATTCCCGGCGTCGCCGACCGCATTCAGGTGCGGGCGAGCGCGGAGACGGCCAATGCCGAAGCGCAGATCGGCGAGGATGGCCAGCGGTATATCTTCTACAACTCGACATTCATGCGCGAGCTCGGCGCCAAGACGCAGAAATACTGGGCGCTCGTCTTCGTGATTGCGCACGAGGTCGGCCATCATATTGCGGGCCATCTGGACTTCGCCGGCCAGAACCATCGCGTCGAGCTCGAGGCCGACCGCTACGCCGGCTTCATCCTCGGCCGCATGGGCGCGAGCCACGACGAAGCCATTGCGGCCGTTGGCGCCATCGGCGCGGGGGGCGGCAGCAGCACGCATCCGCCGCGCGACCAGCGCATCCAGATCGTCTCGCTCGGCTGGAACGACGGTGTCGGGCCGGCGCGCTCGCGGCCTGAGCCCTCGCCGCCGGCGCCGGGGCCCTCAGCGCGCACCGCGCCACCGCTCAATCCGCCGTCCTTTGCCTCGCCAGCGCCGAACCCGACGCCGCAGCCGGCCCTGCCGCCGCAGGCAGCGCCCGCCCCGGCAC